>CAZPYF010000103.1:0-8255 GCA_964590015.1 uncultured Burkholderiaceae bacterium | reverse complement strand
TGCTCGCGCTGGTAGCGGGCGAATCCGTCGAACGAAACGGCAATGAGGCCCGCGTCGCCGTCGGGCCGCAGCCGCAGGTCGATGTCGTACAGGCGGCCTGACGAAGTCAGGGTGGAGAGCCACGAAACCATGCGTCGGCCCAGCTTGACATAGCGTTCTACGGCCTCATCGTCGGGATCGTCATACAGAAAAACGAGATCAAGGTCGGACGCATAGCCGATTTCTTTGCCGCCGAGTTTGCCGTACGCGATGATGGCGAATCGTGCCGGGGTCGGCGGTTCGGTGTTGCCACGAGCTTGCACCAGGGGCCACACACGGCGCAGCGTTTCAGCCAGCAGCAGATCGGCCAGCGCCGACAAATGATCGGCGAGTGCCTCAACGGTCAACCGACCCTCGAGGTCTTGGGCGAGCAGCTGGAAGCTGACTTGGTGCTGCACGTCGCGCATCAGATTCATCTGTTTTTCGACGTCAGGTTCGCCGTCGGGCAGCAGGCTGGCGTCGAGCTCGCGCGCGAGCTGCGTGGCGATGTCGCCCAGGTCGGGCGCTTCCATCAGGCTGTGCCATTCAATCAAGCTGTCGAGCAAAACGGGATAGCGGTTCAGGAACTGCGATGCCCACGGGCTGGCACCGACGATGCGGGTAACGCGTGCAAGGGTTTCGGGGTACTCGGCAAGCAGTGCCATATAGGCGCTGCGCTGCGCAATATGTTCGACGAACTCGAAGAGCCGAATGGCGGTCGTGGCGGGATTCTCGGTTTGCGCCGCAGCGGCGAGCAGGGCGGGCAACAACTGGTCGAGCCGTTTGCGGCTGACGTTGGGCAGGCTGCGCATGCGGGAACTGGCCAGCATCGCGTCCATGCGGCGGCACACCGCCTCGGCTTCGTCGCCCATGCGCTCGCGAATGAAATCGCTCATGACGTCGCCGTCGCCTTCCGGTACCGGCGCCTCGGCGGGTTGGGGCGCAGGCGTTGAGACGCCCGCAATGCGAAAGGCGTCGTGAAACGCTTCCGCGACATGCCGGCGATGGGTCTTCAACTGCTCGTCGAAATCGGCGAGTGTGAGCCCCATGGCGGCCGCCAGGCCCTCGTACTGCGCGGGGTCACGTGGCAACAGATGGGTCTGTTCGTCTTCGCGATACTGCAGCATGTGTTCGAGCCGCCGCAGGAACACATACGCCGCCTCAAGGCGTCCGGCCACGTCGTCATCAATGGCCCCCGATGCCTTCTGGCTGCGCAGAGCCGCAAGCAGGCCGGCACGCTGCAATGAGGGCAGCCGCCCGCCGCGTATCAACTGAGTGAGCTGCACGACGAACTCGATCTCGCGAATTCCGCCTTCGCCCAGTTTGATGTTGTGCTTGGCGTCGACGCCTGTGCGTGCCAATGCGCGCCGCTGCCAGTCCTGCCGGATCCGTTCGCGTAAGCCTCTTAAAGATGAAAGGGCGTCGAAGTCGAAGTATTTGCGATACACAAATGGCGAGCGCAATGACTCAAGATGCTGCCATTGTTCGGCCGGGCTGCTGCCTTCGAATGCGCGCACCTTCAAGTTGCGTGCCTTGATCCAGGCATAGCGCTCCCATTCGCGGCCTTGCACCACCAGATAGTTTTCCAAGGCCGCGAGGCTCCAGGCGAGCGGCCCGGAGTCGCCGTCGGGCCGCAGCCGCAGGTCGGTGCGAAACACCTGCCCATCGGCATCGATCTCAGAAAGGATCGGCATCATGCGTTGGGTGAGACGGGCGTAGAACTCGTAATGGCTGATCGGCCGCCGCCCGTTGGTCTCGCCGTCTTCCCCGTACAGCATGATCAGGTCGATGTCCGACGATACATTGAGTTCACGCCCGCCCAACTTGCCCATGCCCAGCACGATCATTTCCTGGGGTTTCCCGGTTTCTGGGTCGAGGGGGGTACCGTGAATCTCCGTCAGGCTCGTGGCCACGCTGAGGTAAGCCTGTGATACCGCGAGGTCGGCCAATACCGACATCGCCCCCACGACTTCCTGCAAAGGCGCAGCACCGGCGATGTCGCGTACCATCAGGGTATGGAAGACGCGCTGGCGCAGGCGGCGCAGTACCCGCTTTGCCTCCGCCGGCTCAAGGGCTTGCTCGGGTGTTCCGCCCAGTTCGACGTACCACTTCAGTATGCGCTGGCGGTCAACGGGAAGAACAGCCGCCTCTTCGAGCCACTGCCTGAAGCTCGAGTCCGCATTCACTCGGCGCTGCAGTACGCCCGACCAGGACAAGGCGGGCTCTAATATAATGGGGCGGGTCATAACGAAGGAAACCCTCGGAAGCGCGGCACAGAAATCGAAAAGATACCGCAGACCGCCTGCGCCGACGAGCCTACCGTACACCAACGTGCAGACTTTACACCGCCTGTCGAAATGGCTGGGTTTCCTGGCGCTCGGATCCTATGTGTTCTTGGCGGTGGCTTTCCTCGTCTTGCGTTATTGGGTCGCGCCGAACATCGATCAGTGGCGCGAACCCCTGCAGCGCGAACTCTCGTCAATGCTCTCGATGCCCGTGCAGTTGGGCGAGATCCAGGCCGACTGGCATTGGCGCGGCCCGCGTATCGTGCTGCAAGATGCTCAGCTGCAAGACGATTCGGGCCGCACGCTACTAGAGATTCCTTCTCTTGACGTCGCGCTGGCGTGGCCCGATCTGATTCGGGGTAATGCCCGCTTCCTGAACCTGCGGGCCGACGGCGTCGAACTCCTGGTGCAGCGCGAAGCGAGCGGGCGCATCACCATGCTGGGGTATGAGCTGGAAGACGACGATGAAGGCGACGGCGTCGACACGATTCACGATTTTGAAATCGTGCACTGGTTGCTTCAGCAAGGAAATGTGCGGCTTACCAATGCTCACGTGCGCTGGCTCGATGAATCGCGCGATGCACCGCCACTGGATTTCACGGATGTCACGCTCGGGTTTACTGCGCAAGGCGGCGAACTCCTATTCTCGATGCGGGCGCGTCCGCCGCAAGAACTGGGCCAATCGTTCACATTGCAAGGTCGGCTGCTGCCCGGCAGCATGAAGGGGCTGGCCATGTCGATGGACGACGTAAACGGCCTCTTCCATGTCGATGTCGATGGCATGCAACCGGCCAGCTGGAAGCCATGGTTTGATGTCCATTCTTCACTCGAGCAAGGCGAGGTTCGCTGGCAAGGTTGGCAAGAAGTTGCGGGCGGTGCGCCCGGGCACCATGCGTCGATCATCACGGTTACCAACGGCACCTGGAAGGCAGTCGATGCGGCACAGGTGCACGCTGACTCTGCGCAACTCTATCTGGCGGGCCCGTGGGAAGCGCTGCAAACGCTGTGGGAAGACACAGCCGAGGGGTCTAGCGGAACCGTTCGCGTAGCCTTGCACGCGCAAGGCGTTGGAGTCGAAGCTTCTGAGTACTTCGTGAGTCCGCTCCAATTCGATGCCGTGGCCTTCTCGGCCGATGTGAATCGTGATGCCCCCAGCGGGCTTCGCTTGAACGCCGACCGCTTGCAGCTGCGTAATGCAGATATGGATCTCGACGTGAACGGGCAGTGGCAACAGCGGGGCGCAGGCGAAGCAGGCCTGATCGATCTGGAGGGCCGCTTTCGGCGTGCCGAGCTGGCCGCCATTGTGCATTACCTGCCCCTAGAAGTCGATGAAGAGGCGCGCGAATGGATGCAGCATGGCTTGCTGGCGGGTCGCCTGACCGATGCACCCTTGCGGCTGCAAGGCGACCTCGTGCACTTTCCATTCGGCGATTACCCCGACAAAGGTGATTTCGAGCTGGGCGGGCCGGTGCACGACGTGGTGATCGACTATGCGCCTGCAGCGCTTGTCGGCCCGCCGGGCTGGCCGCGTCTCGAACGGCTCCATGGCCATGCCCGGCTGCATCGTGTTGACCTTCAGATCCACGCCGATACGATGCAGATGCGCCCCAATGACTTGCCCATTGATTTCACCGATGTCGACGCGCGCATTGCCAACATCGAAGAGGACTCGGTGCTCGAGGTACACGGCGTCGGGCGTGCCCCGGCCGCAGCGGTACTTGCGCTGGTGAAGATCTCTCCGTTGGGCGAACTGCTCGACAAGGCATTCGATATGGCGCACGGGGAAGGGCAGTGGGAAGTACCGCTCTCGCTCACTATCCCTCTGGCTGATACCGATGACATGCAGGTCGAGGGTGCCGTCGTATTCGACGATGCGAGTCTGAGGTTGGCCGAGACGGTGCCGGCCTTTTCAGCATTGAGCGGCCGGATCAACTTCACAGAAAGCGTCATGATCGCGCAAGGCCTGAAGGCTCGGGCATTGGGCGGTCCGGTTACGATATCCGGCGGCATCGGGGCTGGGCAGCGGGGTCTGGCATTCCAGGGCCGATTTACCGCCCAGGCGCTGCAGTCATTAGTCGGCTCCAGCATCGACGGCTTGCTGGAGGGGGCCGCCGCGTATCGGCTGACCGTGCATCGTTCTGTCAACGGCGCCTACGATCTTGAGTTCGAGTCGCCGCTGGAAGGGCTGGCACTCAAGCTTCCCCAACCGCTGGGTAAGGCGCCGGCCACGCGGTACCCCTTGCACGCCCGGTGGTCAGACGCGCGTAAGGGTGAAGCCACCCTCGATATTCGAGTCGGCGATGATCTGGCGGCGCAGTTCGTGCATCGTGAAGGTCAGAAAAGCAATTCGTTTTTCCGTTCCGGGGTCGTCAATCTCAAGGGTTCGGCGAAACGGCCCGACACCGGGCTCGCCGTCGACGTTTCGATTCCGCGCATCGATCTCGACGCATGGCAAGGGCTGGCGGAGAGCTTCGAAGGCGACGGCGCGTCGGGCCAGCGCGTTCTGCCCGCTATGACGAGTGTGCGCCTTCAGTCGGAAGCGGCAACCTTCTTCGGCGCCACGCTCGACCAGCTCACCTTTACGATGAAGCAAGCGGAAGGGCAGCGCTGGCGGGTCGATGTCAGCTCAACACAGACGGCGGGCACCTTATTCTGGCGTGAGCGCCAAGGCCGCATTCAGGGCGATGTCGAGGCCAAATTTGAGCGCCTTGCCCTGGGCACGGCCGACACGGGCCCATCAGACACCGCGCCTTCGGCTCCGAGCGACGCCGATGATGCGACGCTTGCGCCTGACACCGACGTGAATATTCCCGCCATCCGTCTGAGCGTCGACCGCCTGCGGCTGTATGGGCGCGACGTCGGCGCGTTGTCGCTCGTGGGTGTGAATGAGGCTCAGGGCCGCCGCTGGAACCTGAAGCAGCTCGAACTGAAGTCGCCTCATGGCGCGGTGCAGGGCCATGGGCTATGGCGGCTTGACGGCGCACAACGGGGCCTACGGCTCGAAGCCGATGCGCAGTTCAGCGATCTGGGCGCTTGGCTCGCACATGCGGGATTCAAAGATCTAATGCAAGGGGGCAAGGGCAGTGTTCAGGGGCATATTGAATGGCGAGGAATCCCATGGCGCTTTGATCGCGACCAGCTCGGCGGTGAATTGGATGTCGACCTGGTCGATGGGCGCTTCATCAGCCTCGGATCGCGTTCGGCCCGGCTGCTGGAACTATTGTCATTGCAGTCAGTTAAACGCCTGGCGTCTCTTGACTGGAATCCGGGCGGTCTCATGAAGCAGGGCTTCCCGTTCGATAGTGTCGACGGCCGGCTCACCATGACCGATGGCATCATCCATAGCGAAAACTATCGTGTTTCGGGCCCGGTGGGCACTATCGTGATCGCCGGAGATGTCGCGCTACCTGATGAAAGGCTCGACTTGTATGCGGTGGTGGTGCCCACGCTCGACGTAAGTGGCGCGGCGATTGCGGCAGGCATCGCCGTGAATCCTATCGTGGGTCTGGGTGCCTTTCTAACGCAGTGGCTGTTGAAGTCGCCGCTAAGCAAGGCTATGGCCGTGGAGTACCGAGTAAAGGGCGGTTTCGACGCACCCAAGGTCGAGGAAATCAGCACGCGCGCAGCGTCATCGACCAGTAGCGAGCCGGTACCCAGGTGATGTCGTGTTGTGTGGGAAAAGGGAACCCGACCGGGCCCCTGTTTCCGAGACGGGCAGGGGTCAGTAAATGCCTTGCTGCAGCATTGCGTCGGCCACTTTAACGAAGCCCGCAATGTTGGCACCATCGAGATAGTTCACGACTTTGCCCTGAGAGGCGTGGCGTACGCAGTTCTCGTGGATGTCGCGCATGATGGCGTGCAACTTGGCGTCGACCTGATCGCGGGTCCAGCACAGGCGCTGAGCGTTCTGGCTCATTTCAAGCCCCGATACCGCAACTCCACCGGCATTGCTGGCCTTGCCCGGTGCATACAGCACACCGGCTTCAATGAAGGCATGGGCCGCGTCGAGGCTGGTGGGCATGTTGGCCCCTTCCGCCACGCAGCGAACGCCGTTCTTCACCAATGTACGGGCATCTTCGAGGTCGAGCTCGTTCTGCGTGGCACACGGCAATGCAACATCGACCGGCACGTGCCAGGGACGTTTACCGCTTTCATATTGAAGTTTCAGTTCGCGTGCGTAGTCTTCGATGCGACCGCGATCGGTGTTCTTGATGCGGCACAGCACGGCAAGCTTCTGCGGCGTGAACCCTGCAGGATCAACGGCGGTGCCTTGCGAGTCTGACACCGTTACCACCCGTGCGCCCATGTGCATGCACTTTTCAATGGCGTATTGGGCGACGTTGCCGGAACCCGAAACGGCCACTTTCAGCCCTTCAAGCGACTGGTGTGTGTGCTTGAGCATCTCTTCGGCGAAGTAGACCGTGCCGTAACCGGTGGCCTCAGGGCGTATCAGGCTGCCGCCGAAGGTAAGCCCTTTTCCGGTAAAGACGCTGCTGGCGGAATTTGACAGCTTCTTCATCATGCCCGTCATGAAGCCGACTTCACGGGCGCCTACGCCGATATCGCCGGCGGGCACGTCGGTGTCGGGGCCCAGATGCCGATAGAGCTCAAACATGAGCGCTTGGCAAAAGCGCATGACTTCGGCGTCGGACTTGCCCTTAGGGTCGAAGTCGCAGCCGCCTTTACCGCCGCCCATGGGCAGCGTGGTGAGCGCATTTTTGAATGTCTGCTCGAAGGCCAGGAACTTCAGAATGGAAAGATTCACCGAAGGGTGAAAGCGCATGCCGCCCTTGTAAGGGCCGATGGCTGAGCTGTGCTGGATGCGGTAAGCGCGGTTGACGTTTACCTTGCCCTCATCGTCGACCCAGGTAACGCGAAACTGGATGACGCGTTCGGGTTCGACCAGGCGCTCGAGCAACCCTTGTTCTGCATATTGGGGGTTACGCTCGATAAAAGGCCATAGGCTGGACATGACCTCGTGTACGGCCTGCATGAATTCGGGTTGATGGGGGTCGCGGGCCTGAATGCCCCCCAGAAATTGATCTAGTTGTGGAAGTCCCATTCTTCACTTCTTCATCATGTCGAAAAATTCGGCGTTGGTTTTTGTAGCCCGAATCTTGTCCTGGATGAATTCCATCGCTTCGATTTCGTCCATGTCGTGAATGAACTTCCGCAAGACCCAGACTTTTTGTAAAAGATCGGGCTTGATGAGCAACTCTTCCCGGCGCGTTCCGGATTTGTTGAGGTTGATCGCCGGATAGACCCGCTTTTCGGCCAGCCGGCGTTCCAGGTGCACTTCGCTATTGCCGGTGCCCTTGAATTCTTCGTAAATCACTTCGTCCATGCGGCTGCCGGTTTCGATCAGGGCTGTGCCGATGATCGTGAGCGAGCCGCCTTCTTCCAGGTTGCGCGCGGCACCGAAGAATCGCTTCGGGCGCTGCAGGGCGTTCGCGTCGACGCCGCCTGTAAGAACCTTGCCCGACGCCGGCACCACGGTGTTGTAGGCCCGGGCCAGACGGGTAATCGAGTCGAGCAGAATGACGACGTCTTTCTTCAGTTCGACAAGCCGCTTGGCTTTCTCAATGACCATTTCCGCGACCTGCACGTGGCGTGTGGCGGGCTCGTCGAAAGTTGAAGCAACCACTTCACCGCGTACGGTGCGCTGCATCTCGGTGACTTCCTCCGGCCGTTCATCCACCAGCAGCACGATCATGACCGCGTCGGGGTAGTTGGTGGTGATGGCATGCGCAATATGTTGCATCATCACCGTTTTGCCCGACTTGGGGCTGGCGACGATAAGCGCGCGCTGGCCTTTACCGAAAGGCGCGAAAATATCGAGAATGCGGCCGGTGATGTTCTCTTCACTCTTGATGTCGCGTTCGAGCGTCATCACGCGATCGGGATGCAGCGGCGTGAGGTTCTCGAACATGATGCGGTGCTTGATGGCTTCCG
>CAZPYF010000102.1:0-8316 GCA_964590015.1 uncultured Burkholderiaceae bacterium | reverse complement strand
ACCTGCGCACCAACCCACGTACTCTGGAGAACTGGGAACAGGGTCGTGCCAAGCCCAACGCCCAAGCTGCCCTGCTGATCCGTCTGGTCGAGAAGTTTCCCGACACCATGAAGCGACTGGCGGAGGTATGAACCCCTGACAAGCCTACACCGTAGCCAAATGGTGGGCCGCCTTTTCCTGCACGGCATCATTTTTGCTCGAGCTTCAAAAAAAGGAGTTCGACATGGATGTGGACTGGGGAGCGCTATTCCAATTCAATGTAGCGCCTCTCGAGCTGTTCGTTCGCGGCACATTGATGTATTGGTTCATTTTCATAGCGTTACGCGTTGCAGGCCGCCGCGACCTGGGCTCGTTGGGCATGACAAGCATTCTGCTCCTGGTTCTCATTGCGGAAGGCGCGGCCAACGGCATGGCAGGCGACTATGAGTCGGTGGCCGAGGGCATGGTGCTGGTCGGAACGCTCTTCTTCTGGAGCATCTGCATCGACCGCGTCGCGTACTTCTTCCCCGCCACGCGAACCTTACTTTCGCCGGAACGCATTTGCCTGGTTCGCGATGGCGTTCTTCAGCGCCGGGCAATGCGGCGCGAGTACATTACCGAACCCGAATTAATGTCGGAACTGCGCCTTCAAGGGGTCGATGAACTGGCGGCCGTGCGGCGCGCCTATATCGAAGAAACAGGCGAAATCAGCGTCTTGCGGTACGGAACAGACAACGCAAAGGCAAACTGACTCTCGCCCCATATGAGGGGCAGTCCGAGTTACGAATCGCGCGCCGGGCAGGTATGCTGCGTCTCTTTGCCTTGTGATCGAACATGTCCGCCGGCGCCAGCCTTGCTTCTCCGCGTGAAACTCCTTACGCCTGGGTGCGTCTTTACGCTTCGCTCGTTCTGATGACGCTCGGCGGCTCGGGCATGTACGCCATTACGGTAATGCTCCCCGCCGTGCAGGCCGAGTTCGACGTCTCACGTTCGATGGCATCGCTGCCCTATACCGTCACCATGGTGGGTTTCGGGCTCGGCGGAATCCTTATGGGCCGCTTGTCCGACCGCTACAGCGTACTGGTGCCGATTCTTATTGGTACGGCGGCGCTCACGGTGGGATACGCCCTTGCGGGCATGGCGCCCGGCATCTGGAGTTTTACTCTGGCACACGGCCTGATCGTCGGAATGCTGGGCACGGCCGCCACCTTTGCGCCCCTGGTCGCCGACACGGGGCTGTGGTTCGACAAGCGCCGGGGCATTGCACTGTCGATCTGCATGAGTGGCAACTACCTGGCGGGTGCGGTATGGCCGCCTATTGTGCAGCACTTCATGCAGACTGATGGCTGGCGCGCCACCTACATCGGCATGGGGGTCGCCTGCCTGGTCACCATGCTGCCACTGGCGCTCTTGTACCGGCGGCGACCGCCTAATCTGCCTCTTTCGGGCAAAGCCACTGAACGCAGCGCCGACGATGCTAAACATATTCGTGAAATCTCGGCATCCGACCCTTATCGCCCGTTAGGCATGTCACCCGCCGCCTTGCAGGGCGTACTCAGTGTCGCTGGTGTCGCCTGTTGTGTGGCCATGGCCATGCCCCAGGTGCACATCGTGGCGCTATGCGGCGATCTCGGCTTTAACCTGGCCCGTGGCGCCGAGATGCTCTCTCTGATGCTGGGGCTCGGGGTCGTCAGTCGGCTCGTCTCGGGCTGGATCTCCGACCATATCGGCGGCTTGCGTACGCTGTGGCTGGGGTCGCTATTGCAAGGCGTCGCTCTGATTCTGTTTCTAAACAGTTCGGGGCTGGTCTCGCTATACCTTATTTCGGGGCTTTTCGGCCTCTTCCAGGGCGGTATCATTCCCGCCTATGCGTTGGTCATACGCGAATACTTCGCGCCCGAACAGGCCGGCACACGAACCGGCACTGTGCTCATGGCCACGCTGTTGGGTATGGCGCTGGGCGGTTGGGCGGGCGGTGCACTGTATGACCTTACCGGCGACTACGACGCTGCGTTCGTGCATGGCATTGCCTGGAACGCCTTGAACCTGCTGCTTATCACGATGCTGATTCTTAAGGCCCGACAAGGGCTTACACGCGACCCGTCGCGACTCCCTATGGCCTCTTAGTTCTTAAAATAATTATTAAGTAATACATGTAAGCTGTTAATTAATCATGTTTTTCTGCTACTATCCACTGCATTATTGCCGTCGCGATATTCTTATGCCCCGCCTCCTGCCCCTGCTCGCGCGATTTGCCTCCCACACAGCATTAGGTCTGCTTGTCGCAGCGGGTCTGGTCGCGTATGCCGGCCCGGCGTCTGCTGACTCCAGCACCGCAGCACTTGAATCGGCCCTACGGTCTGAGGTCGCACTGGTGTTCGACCTCGACGACAACGCTGTGCTGTACGAGAAGAACAGTTCCGATCTAAAGCCTATCGCTTCGATTTCCAAGCTCATGACGGCGCTGGTCGTCATTGAATCGGGCCAGCCCATGGACGAGGTGCTGACCATCAGCGAAGACGACATCGATCGCATGCGCCATTCACGTTCGCGACTGGCTGTGGGTACGCGTCTTACCCGTGCCGAGATGTTGCATCTGTCTTTGATGTCGTCTGAAAATCGCGCCGCCAATGCACTGGGCCGTTACTACCCCGGCGGCATGCCTGCTTTTGTACGCGCCATGAACGACAAGGCCCGAGCGCTTGGCATGCGTCATAGTCATTTTGTTGAGCCTACCGGCTTGTCGAGCGAGAACGTGGCTACGTCACGCGATCTGGTCAAGCTGCTGCAGGCGGCCAGTCGCCATCCCGAAATCCGTGATTACGCGACCGACGACACCGAAATTTTCGAGGTGGGGCGTGGCCGGCGTCTCACGTACAACAACACCAATCGCTTGGTTAAGCGTGACGACTGGGAAATCCTCATTTCCAAGACCGGCTTCATCAATGAGGCCGGGCGCTGCCTGGTCATGCTCACTCGTATCGATCAGCGCGACGTGGCCATTGTGCTCTTGAACTCCACAGGTAGCTATTCCCGTATCGGCGATGCCGTGCGCATCCGCAAACTGGTTGAAACCAGTGGCCAGACGCTGGCCATGGCTGCTGCCGGTTCCTGATTCTCGCCAAATGTGCATTGCCTATCTCAGCCTGGGGGTGAACCCCGACTGGCCCGTGTTCATCGCGGCGAATCGTGACGAATTCCACCAACGCCCCGCGCTGCCCGCCCGACCGTGGCCGGAAGCGCCTCATGTCATTGCCGGCAGCGATCTCACCGGTGGCGGCACTTGGCTGGGCTTGAATGGCGGCCGACGCTGGGCGCTACTGACCAATTTTCGCGCACCTGGCGCGCATCGCGACGAGGCGACCAGCCGCGGCGAGCTCGTCAGCGACTTCCTGTTGAACGGCATGTCTGCTGAAGAATATACGAAGTATATCCATTTCAAAGCGGGCCAATACAATGGTTTCAATCTCATCGTAGGCGAAGGGCCGCATGCCTGGTATGTCGGCAACCATGCGGCCTGTACCGGCCCCGTTGCTTTGGAACCCGGCCGCTACGCCTTGTCGAACGATGCGCTCGACACGCCATGGCCCAAAGTGGAACGGCTACGCACGCGCCTTGATCAGCTCATACCCGAGCGCGGCGAGGAACTTCTGCTTGAGCCGGTTTACGAAACGCTGCGCGACGGCGTGCAGCCCGACGACAACAACTTGCCCCAGACCGGCTTGCCGCTGGATAAGGAACGGTTGCTGAGCAGCATCTTCATTGTGAGCCCCGACTATGGCACGCGTTGCTCCACGATCATTGCCTTGAATCCGCAGGGCGAAGGTGTGTTCAGCGAAACCACCTACGACACAGAAGGCAGCCCCACGGAACGCCATGACTGGCCGGTTTCTGTGCGTGCAGCGGCGCCTTAGTGCAAGGTGGGCGGCGACGACGAAGAGTCGTCAGGCTCGTGCCCGCCCTCTTCTGCTTGTGTTCCGAGTTCACCATAGGCGGCCTGCCAACTGCGCAAAGGAACACAGGTTTGCAGACGAACAATGGCCTGCTCAATGAGCGCCGGATGCATTTCGTGTTCGACCTGTGAAGCAATGTCGATGGTCACATCGGCCTGAATCTGGCTGAGATGCCGCATCATGACTTGCACATCGTGCAAGGGCAGCAGCCGGTCATCGGCCCCATGGAACAAGTGAATCATGGTGGTTTCGGGCACCGAACCCGGTGCTTCGGCATACAAACCCGAGAACGCCAGTACACGCCCGGCCAGATCGGCATGAGCCCGACTGGCCTCCAGAGCCATGCGCGCCCCTTGCGAAAAACCCGCCAGAGCGGTGTGTTCGCCTGAAATCTGGTAGTGCTGCTGCACTCGTCGCACAAAGGAAACCAGCTCGTCGAGATGCGCTTCGGCATCGGCGGGCGGCAGAATCAGCATGGCAAAGGGGAATGCGCTCTTGAGCGCATCAGCCAAAGGAAAAAGCTGCTCAGGCCCGGCCGACTCGCCGTGCAAGAGTACGAAAAGCAGGCGAGGCTTCTCTTCTTTGGGAATGAAAGCCAGCGTGGCGGAAAAATCTATAGATGTCATGGCATAACGGTTAGGGAAGCGTGCGAGTCAAACTTCCTTGGCTGAGTCATGATTCTACTGTGCCCTGGGCGGCAAACGCCCTAGGCCTCAAGGATTTGTCGAGCCATTCTTAAATACTGTATATTTGTACAGGTATATAGTTTCTCTTTCCCCTTTCCCATGGCTCATCTTGCCCTGCGTCATCCTGAACGCATCCACCCCTCTCTATGGCGTGCCACGCAACTTGCGCGGCCGACCCATCCTACCGTAGCGACTGGCTTTGCCGATCTCGATCGCGAACTGCCAGGGCAAGGATGGCCGGTGGGGCAGCTCATTGAGGTCATGCTCGAACGGCCGGGCCTGGGCGAAATCCAGCTTTTCCGCCCGGCACTCATGCAGCAGCATCCCGAACGCAGCATTGCGTTGGTGCAGCCGCCCCACCCTCCGTGCATACAGGCCTGGGCGCATTGGCAGTTGGCGCCTGAACGCCTGCTCTGGATCCAGCCGGCTTCAGGCGCCGATGCCCTGTGGGCGGCCGAACAAGCGCTCAGACACAATGTGTGCGCGGCGGTACTGTGCTGGGCTCATCCCATTCGGCCGGCCTCTTTACGCCGCTTGCATCTGCTCGCCCGGCAAACCGATACGCTGTGCATTGTGCTGCGCCCGGTCACCGTTTCGCGGCAGGCCAGCGCCGCCGTGTTGCGGGTGGCGCTGCAGCCTTGCCGCCATGGCTTGCAACTGCACATCGTCAAGCGTCAAGGGGTGGCCGGCACTGAGCCCATCACGCTTCAACTCTATGCCTCTCGTCAGGCGTCACCTTCGCATCATGCCCCTCTGGATCTGCCTGAGATGGCATGAGCCTCACGGCCCTGTTCCTATTCCTCGCTCTGCCTTGGAAAGCCTGGCGCTTGCCATGCTGCAATACAGCCCGCAAGTGGCCTGCTTCCGGCAAGATTCCATCGTGCTCGAAGTCAGCGCCAGCCTTTCTCTGTTTCATGGGGTGCGCCGGCTGTGCCGGCGTGTCAGGCACACGGCGTCAGCCCTTACAGATTCGTTTCGTCTTGGGCTGGCGCCCTCAGCCACCGGCGCCTGGCTTCTTGCGGGGTCGCCGGTGGCGGCACACCGCCGCGTCGTGCGCGCTGGCAGCCTGGCTCGTAACTTAGGCGAACTGCCCCTGCACAGCCTGCCAGAAACTCAAGCACATCGCCGCTGGCTTGAAGGCATCGGCTGTCGCGACCTGAACGCTTTACGTAAGTTGCCTCGCCAGGGTTTACAGCAGCGCACTCGGCCCGAACTCGTTCACGCCCTCGACGCCGCCTACGCCCAGGCTCCTGAAACCCTTTCCTGGTTCGTGCCTCCGAGCATCTTTCAGCTCATGCGCGAGCCTGATTTCCATCTGAGCCACGACACCGCCATCATGGCGGTGGCTCAACCGCTGCTGCAGGCACTGTGCGGTTGGCTGCAGCATCGCCAGCACGCCCTGCACGACCTCACGCTTGTTCTGCACCACGAAAAGGGGCGCCACGCCTGCGAACCCACCCGCATCGCGCTACGCTTTTCGGCCGCCACGTGGCGTCTTGACGACTTCAATCGCCTTCTTCAGGAAAGGTTGCGCCACATCGTGCTGCATCGGGCGGCGGTCAGGCTGGAACTGGTATCAGGCCCACCTCACCCTCGGGCGCCGGTCAGCGACACGCTCTTTCCAGATCCTTCACGTCAGGCGCAAGATGAACACCGCTTGCTCGATCTGTTGGCCGCTCGCCTGGGCGCAGATGTTATTCGGCGCCCGCAACCCTGTGTTCATCATTTGCCCGAGCGCGCCAATCAATGGGCTCACGGCCACCCTGCTTCGGCCTCTTTCAATCCGCCTGCCTCATTGGGTGCCCGGCCTCGGCCCTTCTGGCTTCTAGCCACCCCGCTGGCTCTCGCTGTAAGGCAAGAGCGCCCCATTCACCAGGGGCAACCCTTACGTCTCGTGCAAGGCCCCGAGCGCATCGAAACCGGCTGGAATGAGGGCCTGCATCAGCGCCGCGATTACTTTGTGGCGGAAGACCCGCAAGGGGCACGCTATTGGGTCTACCGTGAACGCGAAGCCGGCCATGGTTGGTTTCTTCAGGGTTTGTTTGCTTAAAGCATGAAACCTTCCGCCTTCTCTTTGAGCCGCTACGCGGAACTCGACTGCCTTTCCAACTTCAGTTTTCTGGTGGGCGCCTCGCATCCCGAAGAGCTGGTTGAGCGCGCCGCCGGCCTGGGTTACGAAGCGCTGGCGTTGGCCGACGAATGTTCACTGGCCGGGGTGGTGCGCGCCCACCAAGAAGCCCTGCATCAAGGCTTGCACCTCATTATCGGCAGCCGCTTCAAGTTGCAAGAAGGTATGCAGATCATTGTTCTGGCGTGCAATTTGAATGGTTATGGCAACCTGTCGGAAACCATCACGCTGGCCCGACGACGCAGCCCAAAAGGGGAATACTGCCTGCATCTGGCCGATCTGGCGTCTCCGCCGGGGCTCCTGGCCCATTTGCGCGGCTTGCCCGATTGCCTCGTGATCTTCAAGCCTGAACTAGGCACCCCGGCAGCGACATTGAATATGCATCTGCAATCGCTGCAAGCCGTGTTCGAACAGCGGCTCTGGGTCGGTGTGGCGCTGCATCACGGCCCCGACGATGCCCAGTATCTGGCCACGGCTCGGCAAGCCGGCGCCCGCTACGGCGTTCCTTTGGTGGCGCTGGGCGGCGTTGAAATGCACCGGCGCTCGCGCCAGCCTTTGCATGACACGCTCGCCGCAATCCGACACGGCGTGTCGCTGGAACAGGCTGTTGAATACCTGCACCCCAACGCCGAACACCATCTGCGCAGCCGCTTACGGCTGGCCAACATGTATCCGCCCGAACTGCTGCAGGAAACCTTGCGTATTCGAGAACGCTGTCGCTTCTCCATGAGCGAGATTCGCTATCAGTACCCCGAAGAGATCGTTCCAATCGGCTATACCGCTGCCGGCTATCTGCGGCAGGAAACCCTGGCCGGTGCGCAACGTCGCTACCCCGGCGGTATTCCCGCTAATGTCATGGTGCAAGTGGAGTCCGAGCTCGCCCTGATTTCAGAACTGTCTTATGAGTCGTACTTCCTCACGGTGTACGACATCGTCAGTTTCGCTCGCCGACGAGGCATTCTGTGTCAGGGGCGCGGTTCCGCCGCGAACTCGGCAGTGTGCTACTGCCTGGGCATCACCGAAGTCGACCCCAAAAGCGGTAATGCCCTGTTCGCCCGTTTCATCAGTCGCGAACGCAACGAACCTCCTGATATCGACGTTGATTTCGAACATCAACGCCGCGAAGAAGTCATTCAGTACATCTATGGGCGATATGGGCGTGACCGAGCCGCTCTGGCCGCTGTCACCACGACCTATCGCCATCGAAGTGCCATGCGCGATACCGGCAAGGCGCTGGGGCTGGAGCCGGAACTGGTCGAACGGGTGGCCAAATCCTTTCATTATTGGAACAACAAAAAAGATCTGCTCGAGAAGATTCACGACCAAGGCTTGCCTGCCGACACGCGGGAAGCGCGTCTGTGGGCCGGCCTGGCCCAAACACTGAAGGGCTTCCCTCGCCATCTCTCTCAACATCCTGGCGGATTTGTCATTTCACAGGAAAAGCTTTCTCGGCTCGTGCCCATCGAGAACGCCGCCATGCCTGATCGTAGCGTGGTGCAATGGAACAAAGATGACCTCGACGCCCTGGGCCTGCTCAAGGTCGACGTTCTGTCGCTGGGCATGCTCAGCG
>CAZPYF010000101.1:0-8552 GCA_964590015.1 uncultured Burkholderiaceae bacterium | reverse complement strand
GGAGACGGGCATGAACGCCACCAGCACTCCCATAAGGATCATGCCGCCGGCCATGCCGAACACGCCGGAAATGAATGATGCGACGAGCACCGACGCTGCAACGAGGACAAGGAAGCCAACTGGCATTGTGGAAGTGAAAGGGGAAGCAGAAGTCTCGAAGTGTATCTGCCGCCGCACCCCGGCGGTTACGATAGCGGATCACCCGGCGCGCTTCGGCCTGCCGCCCGCTAAATCCTCTTCGAGACGCCGCATCACCATGAATGATCTGAATCGCTCCGGCCAACCCATTCGCGTATTTGTGGCCTGTGATCTGCCACCGTCCGTTCAGGCGGTGTTCGTGGAGCGCTTCGGCGCGGTGTGCAACGATGGCGGCGGCATCCTTAGCCGCGATGACGTGCTTGCGGGGGTACAAGACAAAGACGTGTTGGTGGTTACGGCGACCGACCGGCTCGATAGTGACCTTGTGGCGCAGCTGCCCTCAACGGTGAAGGCCGTGTGCACGTATTCCATCGGCATGGAGCATCTTGCCATCGATGCGCTCAAGGCACGCGGAATCGCCGTGATGGCCACGCCCGACGTACTCAGTGAGTCGTGTGCCGACGTGGCGCTTCTGCTGATGCTGGGGGCCGCACGCCGGGTGATCGAGAGCAGCGCATTGGTGCGCAGCGGGCAGTGGGCAGGCTGGACAGCTCGCCAGCTGCTGGGTGTGGATGTATGGGGACGTCGGCTCGGCATCCTTGGCATGGGGCGTATTGGGCGCGCTATCGCGAAACGGGCGCGCGGGTTCGACATGGAAATCCACTATCACAACCGCAGCCGGCTCGCGCCCGAGCTGGAAGTCGGCGCAACGTATCATGCCGACCTGGCCGCATTGGCCGCCCATAGCGATTTTCTGTGCGTCGCCTGCCCGTCGAATGCCGACACGCGCGGTTCGGTGAATGCCGACATCATCGCTCGCCTGCCGCCGGGGGCTATCGTTTGCAACATCGCGCGCGGCGATATCATTGACGACGAAGCATTGGTGGCCGCCCTCGAATCGGGCGCAGTGGCCGCCGCAGGGCTCGATGTCTTTGCCGGCGAACCCGATATTCACCCCGCCTATCGGAGCCTTCCCAACGTCTTTGGGCTGCCGCATATCGGCAGCAGCACGGAGGGCACCCGGGTCGCCATGGCACGCCTGCTATGCGACGGCCTCGACGCCTACTTCTCCGGGCGAGACCCGGTTAATCGCGTGGCTTGAGTCATCGAATTACCCTTCACGCAGCGGATTGCCGAATCGGGCGCGACGTTCAATAATCAGATCTGATGCCTCTTAACTGGAGAATGACATGCCCGGCTTGCTTCCCGACGTCGACCCCGATGGTCTGCTCGAATATTCCGTGGTGTACACCGACCGCGCGGTCAATCACATGTCGCGCCTGTTCCAGGGGGCGATGAACGACATCTCCCGTACGCTCAAGCAGGTGTATAACGCGCGTTCCGCCATCATTGTGCCGGGTAGCGGTTCGTTCGGTATGGAGGCCGTCGCGCGGCAATTCGCCACCGGGCAGCCCTGTCTGGTGATACGCAATGGGTGGTTCAGCTATCGCTGGAGCCAGATTTTTGAGATGGGCGGTATTCCGTCGCACACGACCGTGCTCACCGCCGCGCCCGAGCGCGCGGGCAGCCAGGCGCCGTTTGCGCCGCCGCCTATCGAGCAGGTTGTGGAAACCATTCGTGAAGAGAAGCCTGCTCTCGTGTTCGCAGCCCATGTGGAAACGGCTTCCGGCATCATGCTGCCCGACGCCTATCTGCGCGCTGTGGCTGACGCGGTACACGCCCATGGCGGGCTCTTCGTGCTCGACAGCATCGCATCGGGGGCCATATGGGTCGACATGCAGGCCGTCGGCGCCGATGTGTTGATTAGCGCACCCCAAAAAGGCTGGTCGGCACCGGCCTGCGCCGCGCTCGTCATGCTCAGCGACGAAGCGCGCAAGCGTATCGATGAAACCACGAGCACCAGTTTCTCGTGCGACCTGCGCAAATGGCTGCAGATCATGGAAGCGTACGAGCAAGGCGGCTTTGCGTATCACGCTACGTTGCCCACCGACGCGCTGCTGGCCCTGCGAGACGCCATGGCCGAAGCTGAAGCGCGCGGTTTTGAATCGCTGCGTAGCGCTCAGCAGGAATTGGGTGACCGCGTCAGGGCCATGCTGCGCGAACGCGGCTTCCCGAGTGTGGCGGCGCCCGGCTTTGAAGCGCCCGGCGTGGTGGTGAGCTACACCGTTGATGACGGCATCCATTCGGCCAAGAAACTTGCCGAAGCCGGTATTCAGGCCGCAGCGGGGGTGCCGTTGCAGTGTGGCGAGCCGGCCGATTTCAAGACATTCCGCCTGGGGCTGTTCGGCCTCGACAAATGGGCCGATATCGATCAAACGGTTGAACGCCTTGCACGGGCGTTTGAGCAGATCGGTGTGCCGGCCACGGCCTGACCGGCGCCCGTGCCCTTAGCGGTCGGCCCGGCACAGTACTGCATCCGACAGCGGTGTGATCTATGATCGGTATCCGCATTCCACAGGATCACCGACATGCTTCACGCTTACCACGACCGTGTGGCCATCATCGGCGCCGGGCCGGCCGGCCTGATGGCCGCCCAAGCGCTGGCCGAAGCCAAGGTTCCGGTTACGGTTTTTGAAGCCAAACCGTCGGTCGGCCGTAAGTTTCTAAGAGCAGGCATCGGTGGTCTGAACCTGACGCACGCCGAAGATCACGCCGTGTTCCTCACCCGCTTTGGTGATCGTGAAGCGCAGCTGCGAGCGATGATTGACCGCTTTACCGCTGCCGACGTGCGGGCATGGGCGGCCGATCTGGGCATCGACACCTTCGAAGGATCGTCGGGGCGAGTGTTTCCCACGACCATGAAGGCGGCCCCGCTGTTGCGAGCCTGGTTGCAACGCCTGCGCGAACTCGGTGTGGAATTTCGCATGCGCCACCGGTGGGAAGGGTGGCACGCTGAGGGCGCCTTGCGGTTTACCACCCCCGACGGTGAGGTTCTGGCGCAGCCGCGAGCCACGGTACTTGCCTTGGGCGGCGGCAGCTGGCCGCAACTCGGCTCAGATGCCGCCTGGGTGCCCACGCTGGCGGAACGGGGCGTGGACGTCGCGCCGCTCAAGAGCGCCAACTGTGGGTTTGAGGTGCAATGGAGCGAGCATCTCCGAACCCGTTACGCCGGCAGTGAACTGAAGCCGGTGTCTCTGTCGTTCACTGACCTGGAAGGGCGGGTTACCCGCCGGCAAGGCGAACTTATCGTCAGCGAATACGGGGTGGAAGGCAGCCTGGTCTACGCGTTCTCTCGTCACTTGCGCGACACCATCGAGGCCACCGGTCGTGCCACCTTTGAACTCGACCTCGTGCCCGGCCGCAGCAGCGAACGCGTACTTTCTGATCTGCTTCATCCGCGAGGCGCTCGATCAATGTCCAGCCACCTGCAAAGTCGCTTGGGCCTTCGAGGGGTGAAGGCGGCGTTGTTACGTGAAGTGGTCGGCCAGGACGCCTACACCGATGCAGCCGCACTGGCGAGTGCTGTCAAAGCCCTGCCGATCACTGTGCATGCGACCCGGCCGCTGGCCGAAGCGATCAGCACGGCAGGGGGCGTCCGTTTCGATGCCCTTGATGACGGGCTGATGCTCAAATGCCTTCCCGGTGTGTTCGCGGCAGGTGAGATGCTCGACTGGGAGGCGCCCACGGGCGGCTATCTACTGACAGCCTGTATGGCTCAAGGAAGGCGGGCGGCCGAAGGCGTCGTGCAGTGGCTTGGGGGTAAAACCGCAGTCGACGCGACCGGCGATGGCCTGTAAAGTCCGGTAACCTTTTTCGGACTGGCTAAGAGCAGCGCCATGGCGCCTTGGCAACATCGTGTCGGCAAACGACAAAACCTTATCGTTGCGGTGGTATGCGTGGTGGCTGTTGCAGCCATCTGGCTGGCCACGTTGCAACGAATCGGGTTTGAACGGCAGCAAGCGGTCGAAGCCGAGATGGAAGCCAATTCCAACCTGGCTATCGCGTTCGAACAGCAAGTGTTCCGCACGCTCAGGGCGGCCGAACAGGTGGCGGCGTTCGTGCGCGAGCAATACCTGCAGCAGGGGCCGCGCTTTGACTTGTCGGCATGGGTGCGGGAAGGCGCGATTCGTGAAACGCTATTCACGATCATCAGCGTGGTGAATGAGTCAGGCGATGTGGTCGATAGCAGCTTGGCGGCGGCCCATGCGAACTACCGCGACCGCCCGTTCTTCACGGCTCAAATCAATAATCCGTACGACACCCTTTATATCAACGCACCAATCATCGGCCGCATCTCTGCAAAAGCCCGCGTGCCCATGTCGCTGCGCATCTCGTACCCCAACGGCCGTTTCGGCGGTGTGGTGGTGCTGGCGGTTGACCCCAACGACTTCACGGCCTTCTATAGTCAGGCCGACCTGGGTGGGCGCGGGTTGCTCGAGCTCACCGGGCTCGACGGTGTCGTGCTTGGGCGCAAGGTGGATCAGCACAGCACATACGGCCAACCGGCCGCCGAGCTGGCGTGGTACGAACGGCGAGCCTTCGAACCGGTGGGAAGTTTTGTCGACGACGGCAGCGCGATCGATGGGGTGGCTCGCGTCGTGAGCTATCGTAGCGTGGCCCAGTACCCCTTGATGGTCACCGTCGGCACCGCCTATGACGATGCCATAGCGCCGGTATTGCAACGTCGAGCGGTGTACTTCGCCATTGCGGCCATCGCCTCCGTGGGGTTGCTCGCGTTTGCGGCATTGCTGATGCTGCTGCGTACCCGACAGCGCGAGGCCGACAAGGCACTGCAGGCCAGTGAAGCGCTGTATCGCGCGACCTTCCATCAGGCGGCGTCGGGCATCGCGCATATCGACCCCAACGGCCGCATCGTGGGCACCAACGAAAAGTTTCGCCAAATGCTCGGCTATGGCGATGCCGAGTTGCGCGGGTGCAATCTGGTTGAACTCAGCGACGCCGACAGTCGTGAAACGGTGCGGCGTTTCCTTGACCACTGCCTGTCACAACCCGCGTCGGAGTTCTCGCCTGAAATCGAGAAGCCGTATCGCCGTAAAGACGGCAAGCTGCTATGGGTGTGCGAGGCACTCGGGGTTGTGCGCGATTCCACGGGCAAGCCCGAGTTCCTGGTGGCCGTAACGCAAGACATTACCGCCCGCAAAGAGTTGGAAGGCCGCTTGTCGTACGACGCCTCGCATGATGCGCTCACCGGTTTACCCAATCGCACGACGTTCTATGATCGGCTCAATCAGGTACTGGCCGCCGCGCGCCGACATGGCCGCCTGGCCGCCGTGCTCTATCTTGACCTCGATGGTTTCAAGCAGGTGAACGACGCCCATGGCCATGCAGTGGGCGACCTTCTTTTGCAGGAGGTGGCCAAGCGCCTACGGCGTAGCGTTCGGGTGGAAGACCTGGTGGCGCGCTTCGGGGGCGATGAGTTTGGGGTGGTGCTCGAATCAGTCGTGGCGCCCTCCGACTCTCGCGTGGTGGGCGAGAAGCTGGTGAGCGCGCTCTCGGTGCCCTATCAGATCGATGACCTGACCTTGACTATTTCGGCCAGCGTGGGGGTAGCCGTGTTCCCCGTCAACGGCCGTGATGCTGCGGCTCTGGTCATGCACGCCGATACCGACATGTATGCTGTCAAACGAAAGCATCACGAATACAGCGGACGTATCCCCGCATGATGAAGTAGTGCCCATGAGATATTTGATTCCGGCCACCCTTATTGCCTTTCTAGCCGCGGTGCTGATCACAGTGCAGTCGCCGCCGCAGCCACTCGATACTCGGCTCGTGCAACTACAGGTTGAACAAGCCTTACCCCAGTACGCACCAGCGCTCACCCCAGAACCGCCTGAGCTTCAGTCGCTGTTCCTGATCTACGCCGATGATGAACTCTTGCTGGCGAAGGCACGTTCCGCCATGCTGCGTTACCCCGAGATTGCACGGCCGATTCTGCTCACTTATGGCGACGACCCTGCTTTTCAGGATGTTCTGCGCCGGTATGGCGAAGATATCGTCTTGCCTGTCCATTACTTCATGGCGAATGAAGTGCTCACGCTCAAATGGATGCGGAGCCTCGGCCAATCGGCCCGGTCGGCCGTCAACTCGCTGCAAGGTTTATGGCCCGGCGCTGAGCCCGACCCCGCCCCCGCAGTGCCTCGCGAGCCCTTGTCGAGCGAAGAGCGCGGCCGCTATGCCGTGCATTTCATTCAGGAAGAGGGCTACGACTTTCTTGGGCAGTTCGTCGTCTCGGAAGCCGGGCAGGTCGGCTGGGTGCAGACGGAACGCCTTCTAGAGGGCATCAACCGCCTGATGGCCGGCGGCCTTCGAGGCCTGGAGACCAAATTCCGCCGTGATGAGGCCATTGGCGCCGGCGATGTAGGTTGGGCGGCCATGGATGTCGCCATCGGTGTCGGCGCGTTCAAGCTCCTTCGTATGGGCAGAACAGCCTCTGCAGGCGGGCGCGCGCTCACAGTTTCCCAACGCTCAGCCGTCGTGGGCGCCGGCTTGTGGCGCACCAGCGCGATAGGCGTGCGGCTGGTGAAGTACGGGGCGCCGGCGGTGCTCGCTTATATGGCCGTGCGGCATCCCAGTGTCATCAATTCATTGCTGGCAAGCGCCGCAGAAAGGCTTGGCGTTCCCGTTCCCGTAGCGCAGGTGGTGGGTTGGACACTAGTGCTGTTGCCGGTGGTGTTGGTGTTGCGCTTGCTGCTCGGGCCGCTGGTGTGGGCGCTGGGCGGCGTGCTGCAGGCGTTGCGCTGGGCTGATCGCGCCTGGGGGCGGCGCGTGCGATACCGAAGAGGCTAAGGCTAAACCGATTGCGGGTCAGTATTCAGACGGGCCTCCGCTCGCCTGGCATGCAGTGAAAGCCCGAGGCGCCGGCTCTCCACAATGGCATGTTGCCAGCTTGCCGTGGCCTGGTCGTGCAGCCCGCTCGCCGCAAGCGCGGCGCCCTTCTGGTACAGATAGGCGCCGCGTATCAACTGCGTGCCATAGTGTTCAATCAGGCTGCCGGCGCGCTCCACGCATGGCTGTGCCAGGTCGGGTTGGCCCAGCGTGCTGTAGCTGTCGGCCAGCAGCAGCTCGAGTGGCGCCTGCCAGACCGGCATCGCGCGGGCCGAAATCTTCACGGCGCGGTCGATCATTTGCGTGCCGCGCGTATCGCCGAGGCTGGCGGACACCCAACCGGTCATCGCATCCGAGAGCGCGCGCCAGAATGCAAGATCCGCATGTTCGGTGATGTCTTTGAGGGCGGCAGCCGCCGCCAGCGTGGATTCGATGTCTCCACGCGCCCGATACAGCTCACATAACACCGCTTGGCAAAGAACCTGGCTAGGCAGCACGCCGGGGCCGCTCAAGCCTTCGCGCGCCACCTCGATTCCTTCTTCATCGCGCCCCTGCAGCGCCAGCACCCAGGCGAGCATCCCGCGGGCGGAATCGGCATGCTCCACCCCCCAGATCGCCGTGGACTGCGGGCCCGAGGCGCGTTTGCTAAGCGTTTGCACCGCCGTTCGCAACCAGCGTTCGGCGCGTGCGGCATCGCCCATGAACAGTCGAGCCTGGCCGACGGCATACTGGGCTGAACCCAGCAGGAGCTCGGAATCGTGCTGTTCGGCATGGTGCAGCAGCTGTTCGGCCACCCGCAAGGCCCGTGAATGCGGCTGGGTGTTGAAGGTGACGACCCATTCGCCCCATTGCATTTGGAAATGCATGTCGGGGTCGTCGTCATGGCGGTGAAGCTGGGCGACACGCTCATACGCCTCAGAGGTGGCGGCCGCCCCGCCGCCTTCCAGCAGCGTGAGAATCGAGCCGCGCAAGAGCTGGCATTCCAGTTCTGCCCTGCGGTGTTCGCGTTCATTATGAATCCGTTCTAGCGCCGCCAGCGCCCGATCAATCATCGTACGGGCTTCACGGGCCGCAGACTGCGCCAAGGCATCGCGCCCCGCCTTACACCACCAGCGACAGGCGTCGGCGTGGCCGGCCAGATCAAAATGTTGCGCGATGGTGGCAGCGTGTGCCCGTGCGGCGACGGGATCATGCTCGATCAACAACTGGGCCACTTTGGCATGTAGCGGTCGTCGCTCGAGCGGATCGATGGTTTCGTATACGGCAACCCGCGTGAGGGCATGGCAGAATCGCACCGGCAGCCCTTCTTCAAGAAAGCCGTATTGCCTGAGCTGCGCCAGTACCGTGAGGGCTTGTCGGGTGGTCATGCCCAGATAATGCGCCGCCCGGCCCAATAAGCCTTCGTCGATCTCGTTGGCCACGGCGGCAAACTGCACCAGATGCTTCGCGCTCGCGTCGAGTGCGGCAATGCGGGCGGCAATGAGGTCGACGATCATGGGCGTGGTGCCGATCTCTGCGCCCAACGCTGATTGACGCACGATTTCTTCAGCGAACAGCGGGATACCGCAGGCCTGTTGCACGATCTGGTCACGTTGCGATGCGCTCAAACGCTGCCCGCGCGAGCGGTGCATCACAAGCTCCGCCATCGAGCGTCGGTCAAGCGCCTT
>CAZPYF010000100.1:0-8569 GCA_964590015.1 uncultured Burkholderiaceae bacterium | reverse complement strand
GGCGGTGTTTATTCTGGGCGCTGTGTTCGGGTTGCTGATCATGGCGCCGGCCATGATGCGTCGCCGTCGTGAAGCCGCCCGCCTGCGCCGTGAACTCACCCGCCTCGAAGAAAAATACCGGCAGCCTGCAGCCCCCCGCGAACCCGCCGTTGCCCCCGAAACTGTGGCACCCCTCGCGCCGCTGTAACGCGCCTGCCGCACATAAAGGACGAACGTGGATTTTCAAACGTGGTGGCTCATTTTTGTGCCCCTTCTGTTCGCATTGGGCTGGATCGCAGCACGGGTCGACTTCAGGCAGATGCTGTCGGAAACCCGCTCGTTGCCGAATTCCTACTTCAAAGGGCTCAACTTTCTTCTGAATGAAGAGCCTGATCGCGCCATTGACGCCTTCGTGGAAGTGGCCAAGCTCGACCCGGAAACCACTGAGTTGCATTTTGCGCTCGGCAGCCTGTTCCGGCGCCGGGGCGAGATGGAGCGCGCCATACGGGTGCACCAGAGCCTGTTGTCGCGCTCCGATCTGCCGCACGCCGACCGGGAGGCCGCCCAGCACGAACTGGCGCAAGACTTCCTCAAGGCCGGCATGCTCGATCGCGCTGAGCAGGCCTATGAAGCCGTGCTCGACACACGCTTCGCCGTGCCGGCGGTGCGAGCGCTGATTCGAATCTACGAGTCGGAGCATGATTGGCCTCGTGCCATCGATGCCGTGAAGCGGCTCAGGGCGCTGGTGGATGAGCCGGTTCCGCAGTTGGTGCACTATCACTGCGAGATGGCCGTGGCGGCCATGGCCGCACAGCCGGCCGATCTGGCCGCCGCGGAAGCCGCACTGGATGCCGCCGACAATGCGGCCCGAGAACTGCGCAAAGACAACGGCAGTGCGGCTTCTGAGGTACGCATTGCGATTCTGCGGGCGCGCTTGGCCCGGGCGCAGCAAAGCGCCGAAGGCGAGCGCAAGTACCTTGCTTCGATACTGACCATTGCGCCCCCGTATGCCAGCTTGGTGGCCAACGACGTATTGGAATCGTATCGGCGCCTCGGGCAGGCAGACGAAGGCTTGCAGCTTTTGCGCGATCATTACGCCCGCTATCCGTCGCTGGATGTCTTCAATGTCGTGTTTCGCGAGATTCGAAGTTCGCAGGGCCACCGGCCGGCTTGGGCCTTTGCTCGCGACGCCTTGCGTTCCCATCCTTCGATGCTAGGCCTTGACCGATTGCTTGAGGTGGAACTCGCGTCGGGTGAAACGCGGCCGCTCGAGTATCTGAAGGCACAAGATAACGGAACCGATGCACCCACGCCTACGCCGTCGGCCGTGCTCGAAATTGCCGCCGGTGCCGACTTCAGCCTGCTACGTTCCATCATTCACCGCCATACTCAGCGGCTCGATCGCTACGCCTGTCAGGTGTGCGGGTTCGAGGCGCGGCACTTCTATTGGCAGTGTCCGGGATGCAATTCCTGGGAAACCTATCAACCTCGTCGCTTGGAAGAAATCAGATAATGACATTTCCCGTGGAACGCGCACGCGGAACAAAAATCATGGTCATCGGCGACATCATGCTCGACCGGTATTGGTTCGGCGAAGTTGATCGTATTTCCCCGGAAGCGCCGGTACCCGTAGTGCGGGTCGCCCGTCGTGAAGATCGACTAGGCGGTGCGGCTAACGTGGCACGCAACATCGTTGCACTCGGTTCTCAAGTAGCCTTGTTGGGGCTGGTGGGTAACGACGAGGCCGGCCATAACGTCGAGGCCCTGGCGCAGGCTGAAGGCATCGACACGCATCTTGTCGTGGCGGCTTCCATGCCCACCACGTTGAAGATGCGTGTGCTGGGTCGCCAGCAACAGTTGCTACGCGTGGATTTCGAAGAACAGCCAGACAACGGCTGCCTCGATACGTTGATGCACAACGCACGTGCGGCGATACACGACTGCGATATCGTGGTGCTTTCCGATTACGCCAAGGGTTGTCTTGAGCGGGTGGAGGCCCTGATCGAATTGTGTCGGGCCGCCGGTGTACCGGTGCTGGTCGACCCCAAGGGCCACGATTACGCCCGGTATCAGGGGGCCACCATCATTACGCCGAATCGGCTGGAGATGTCGCAGGCAGTAGGGGCCTGGAAAGACGAATCGGATCTCGAACGCCGGGCCCAGGCGTTACGCGCGCAGCTTGAACTCGAGGCACTGCTCATTACCCGCTCGGAACAGGGCATGACACTTTTCACCGATCAAGGCCGCCATCATATTGATGCGCAGGCGCACGAGGTCTTCGATGTATCCGGCGCGGGCGACACTGTGCTGGCCACATTGGCCGTCGCGCGAGGCGCCGGCCTGACCTGGGAAGATTCCGTAGGGTGGGCCAACCGCGCCGGAGGTATTGTGGTCGGCAAGCTGGGCACGTCGGTCGTTACAGCAGGAGAACTCTCATGATCGTGGTAACTGGCGGCGCCGGTTTCATCGGCAGCAATCTGGTGCGCGGGCTCAATCGCCGCGGCTACACCGATATTCTGGTGGTCGACGACCTCACGGAAGGCGATAAATTCAGGAACCTGGTCGGCTGCGAGATCGCCGATTACCAACATAAAGACGACTTCCGTCTGCGCGGCAAAGCGGGCGATCTGTCTCAGGTCGACGTGGTGCTGCATCAGGGCGCATGTTCCGACACCACCGAGCGCAACGGTCATTTCATGCTCGACAACAATTACCAGGTCACTCTAGAACTGTTTGAGTTGTGTCAGGCACGGCGTATCCCGTTCATCTACGCATCGTCTGCGGCGGTATATGGCGCCGGGCCCGTTTATGCTGAAGACCCGGCCAACGAAGCGCCGTTGAATGTTTACGGATACTCAAAGTATCTATTCGATCAAGTGTTGCGTCGCCGCATGCGCGACCTGGCCGCGCCGGTGGTGGGCCTGCGTTATTTCAATGTTTACGGCCCGCACGAGCAGCACAAGGGGCGCATGGCTTCGGTGGCGTTTCATAATTACAACGAGTTCATGCGGGGCGGGCACGTCCGCCTGTTCGGTGGCTGGGACGGCTACGCAGACGGCGGGCAGATGCGAGACTTCATCCACGTCGACGATGTGGTGAACGTCAATCTGCATTTCATCGACAATCCGCAGGTGTCGGGCGTTTTCAACTGCGGCACGGGCCGGGCTCAGCCCTTTAACGACGTGGCGTCGAGCGTCGTGAACCGTATCCGCGCCTCGACGGGCGAACCGGAACTCTCACTTGAAGAACAGGTGCGGCAAGGGCTGTTGCGTTACATCGCGTTCCCGGATGACCTCAAAGGCCGATACCAGAGCCACACACAGGCCGATCTGACCCAATTACGCGCTGCCGGCTTTGACCGGCCGTTTCGTGACGTGCAGACGGGCGTGTCCCAATACGTTGAGCAACTGCTCACCGCGTAAGTCTACCGATGGATATCTGCGGTAAACGGCGCTGCACGTCGTGACCCTGCAGCACCATCATGACGGCTGAGGTCTGTGTCTGGGGCATCCCGTCGCCAGCCGGGCCTCTACAGGAGGCCGTCAATGAATCCTTTTCTGGAGCCCACCGTCGCCACGCCAGCCCCGGCCGAACGCCTGCGCTGGCCTGCACGTCGCCGTAAGCGTGTTGCCACCCCTGGGTCGGGTGGCGCATCAGCAGAATCGCCGAAGAAGCATGTTGGGAAGGCGCCGCCGGAGCCTTCCACTGGGCCCGCTCGGCCGCGCACCCGTAACCCATTGCGTCAAGCACGCCTTGTCGCCGGCGCACTGATGCTGGCCGGTACGTTGCTGGCACCCGGGGCCGCCGCAGCGGTCGATGTGAATGCCGCAAACATCACGCAGCTGCAGGAAATTAAAGGCATAGGGCCAAAGATGGCACGCGTCATCATCGAAGAGCGTGAACGTGGTGGCCGGTTTGAGTCCATCACCGATCTTTCCGAGCGGGTGAAAGGCATCGGCCCCAAGAAGGCGGCCACGATGCAGTCGTCGGGGTTGTCGGTGGGGGCCGGCGCGGCGGCCAAGCCGCCCGCGAAAGACACGGGCACACGGCGTCGGTGAAGGCACGCGGGGCGTTTGCCCCGCAGTATCGTCCTGCAAGGCGTTGGCTAGAGCCGGGCCGAACCGGGCCCCGGCGCATTATGAATCTGATGCTCTCCGAAGCGCCTGCGGTGTATGATTTTGGGCATGAAAACCTACCAAACCATAGAAGATACGATTGGCTCCACGCCCCTGGTGCGCCTGCAACGGCTGCCGGGCGATGCGGGCGGCCCGCGTGGCAATGTGATTCTGGCCAAGCTCGAAGGCAATAATCCGGCGGGCTCAGTCAAAGACCGCCCGGCCTTTGCCATGATTCGTGAAGCGGAAGCGCGTGGCGAAATCCGCCCGGGCGACACGCTCATCGAAGCCACCAGCGGCAACACCGGCATCGCACTGGCCATGGCCGCAGCCGTTCGGGGCTACAAGATGATCCTCATCATGCCCGATAACTTGTCGGTCGAACGGCGGGCCTCCATGACCGCCTACGGTGCCGAGCTGATTCTTACGCCGGCCAGTCAGGGCGGCATGGAGTACGCGCGCGATCTTGCGGCTGCCATGCAGGCCGAGGGCCGTGGCAAAGTACTCGACCAGTTCGGCAACGCCGATAATCCGCTTGCGCACGTTCAAGGCACCGGCCCCGAGATCTGGCAGCAGACGGAAGGCGAGGTCACCCATTTTGTAAGCGCCATGGGCACCACCGGCACCATTATGGGGGTGAGTCAGTACCTCAAGACCCGTAACCCGCAAATTCAGGTGATCGGTGCTCAGCCGGCAGAGGGCGCTTCGATACCGGGCATCCGGAAATGGCCAGAAGAATATCTGCCCAGCATTTACGATCCTGAGCGTGTCGACGCCTTTGAGTCTATTGGCCAAGCCGAAGCAGAAGACATGGCACGCCGGCTCGCCTCGGAAGAGGGCATCTTCGGCGGCATCTCATCGGCCGGCGCGCTGGTGGCAGCGCTGCGCGTGGCGCAGCGCGTGAATAACGCCACCATTGTCTTCATCGTGTGTGATCGCGGCGACCGCTACTTGTCTACCGGCGTGTTCAACTGAGCGGTGGTGGCATGCGTGCCGGCCATGCGGCGCTCAAGCTCCTGCGCTAGGTCGGCCACCGAGCTCGCATAGAAATAGCTGCGGTTGTACTGAGTCAGCGCGAAGAAGTTTGGTGTGCCCACCCGATACTCCACCGTGTTGCGCGGCTCGTCGGCCAGATTCACAATGCCCAGTGGGTGTTGCTGCCAGGTAGCGGGCGATGTGTCGTGCGCTCGTGCGCCCGCCGCTTCCAGCTGCGACCAACTTAGCGTGGGTGTGAGGCCGCCGGTAACTAACGGGCTCGCATCGGTGGGCGGCGTGACCGGCGCAAACACTGGCAGCCCCGGCACCCAACCATGCAAGCGAAGAAAACGCGCCACCGACACGATAGCGTCGGTGGTACTGCCGTGCAGGTCGATCTCGCCGTCGCGGTCGCCGTCGGCGGCATAACGCATGAGGCTGCCCGGCATGAATTGCGGCAAGCCCATGGCTCCGGCGAATGAGCCCGTGGCCTGTTTGGCATTCAGTTCGCCCCGATAGTCGAGTTGAATCAAGTCGGCCAACTGATTGCGGAACATATGGCTACGCTCCGGCCGCTCAGGGTCGGGATACCGGAAGCCCAGCGTGGCCAACGCATCGAGTACGCGGAAGTCACCGGTGTAGCGACCGTATATGGTTTCAACGCCAATAATCGAGACAATGATCGAAGCGGGTACGCCCCAGGCTTCCTCGGTGCGCTGAAGTACCGCTGCGTTCTCTTGCCAGAACTGTTGCCCGTGACGAATACGTATGGGTTCGACAAACCGGTTTCGGTACGTCACCCAGCTACGGCGGATGCGTGTTTTTGAGGGCGCCATCAACCGCGCTGCCGTGGCGTTGAACTGGGCATCTAGCAACAGGGCTCGCACGTGTTGCAGCGGAACTTGCCGCAAGCGCGCCACTTCATCGGCAAAGGCTTCAATATCGGGCTCGAGGGTGCCGTCGGCGCGGGTAAACGCGCGACTTCCTGTTTCCGACCGGCCGGCCTGGATTTCGGGTAGGGCAGAGGGCTCAGCAAGGTCGGCTGAGGTGGGCGTGGCAATCATAGCGCCGGCCTGTGGCCCCGTGCCGCCGGCGCCAGCCGCGGGGCCGGCTTGAGTGGGGGCGCCCGCTGCTGGCGCCCCCTGCTGAATTTCTGCCGTGGGCCTGCTTGCGCAGGCGGTTGTAAGGAGCGTCAGAAGGACTGCTTGCAAAATGCGGGTTCGTCTGAACATAATCGACCTTTATGGAGACCCTATACATTACCAGCCCCGAGTGTCGGCAGCACGAAATGGGTAGCTGGCATCCTGAATGTCCTGAGCGGCTCGATGCTATCAACGATCATCTGCTCGCCAGCGGCATTCTGCCGTTGCTTGCCGTGCTTGATGATCCGTTGCCCGCCACCGAGGAACAGATTCTCAGAGTGCACGCCGCCCACCACCTTGCGGGGCTGAAGGCTCTGTCTCCGGCCTCAGGGTATGCCGAGGTCGATGGCGACACCTCAATGAACCCACATACGATGGCGGCTGCCTTTAAGGCGGCCGGTGCCGGCATTGCCGCCGTCGACGCGGTAATGCGTGGCGAGGCCTCGTCGGCGTTCTGTAGTGTGCGGCCGCCCGGCCACCATGCCGAGTCTGATCGAGCCATGGGATTCTGTTTCTTCAATAATGTAGCGGTTGCGGCGGCCCACGCGCTAACGCATCACGGCCTGTCGCGGGTGGCTATCATCGATTTCGATGTGCACCACGGAAACGGCACGGAAGACATCTTTTTCGATGAACCTCGGGTCATGATGTGCAGCTTCTATCAACATCCCTTCTACCCGAGCTGTCGGCGTCAGGAAACGCGTGACAACATGGTGAATGTACCGGTCGATGCCTACACCACGGGCTTTGACCTACGCCAGGTCGTGAGCGATATCTGGATACCGCGCTTGAATGAGTTTGCCCCCGAGCTGGTGATTGTTTCTGCTGGATTCGACGCGCATCGGGAAGACGAGATGGGGCAGCTCGGCATGGTTGAAGCCGACTACGCCTGGATCACCGACCAGTTGGTGGCTGTGGCAGAGCGCAGCGCCCAGGGCCGTATCGTGAGTCTGCTGGAAGGGGGCTACAACCTGTCGGCATTGGGGCGCAGCGTGGTGGCGCATATCCGCTCATTGTCAAAGTTGTAGAATAAAGGTCTTATTCCGCCGTTGAATGTCGGCGATGCCAAATTTTTATCAGTGAAATCATTGGAGAAGCTCGATGAAGGTGTTAGTGCCTGTCAAGCGCGTCGTTGACTACAACGTCAAGGTTCGCGTGAAGTCAGACCAAAGTGGCGTGGATATCGCCAACGTGAAGATGTCCATGAACCCGTTCGACGAGATCGCTGTCGAAGAAGCCACCCGTCTCAAAGAGAAGGGCGTGGTTTCCGAGGTGGTTGCCGTGTCTTGCGGTGTTGCGCAGTCGCAAGAAACTCTGCGTACGGCGATGGCTATTGGGGCCGACCGCAGCGTGCTCGTCCAGACCGACGTCGAGTTGCAACCGCTGGCTGTTGCCAAGCTTCTGAAGGCTCTGGTCGACAAAGAAGAGCCCCGCCTCGTCATTCTTGGTAAACAAGCTATTGACGACGATGCCAATCAGACCGGACAGATGTTGGCTGCTTTGCTGGGCTGGCCGCAGGCCACGTTCGCCAGCAAGGTGGAAGTCGACGGCGACAAAGTACAGGTCACCCGTGAAGTCGACGGCGGCCTTGAAACCGTTGCTCTCACACTGCCGGCCATTGTCACGACCGACTTGCGTCTGAACGAGCCGCGCTATGTGACTCTGCCCAACATCATGAAGGCCAAGAAAAAGCAGCTCGACACGGTTACGCCCGACGAGCTGGGTGTCGATGTGGCACCGCGCCTCAAGACCCTCAATGTTTCCGAGCCGCCGACGCGCAAGGCCGGGATCATGGTGCCCGACGTGGCCACTCTGGTCGACAAACTGAAGAATGAAGCGAAGGTGGTTTAAAAATGACGAATTTGGTTATTGCTGAACACGACAACGCCCGGCTCAACGCGGCCACGCTCAGCGCCGTAGCGGCCGCTAATGCTATCGGCGGCGATGTTCACATTCTGGTGGCCGGCAGCGGCGCTCAGGCGGTGGCCGATCAGGCGGCTAAAGTTGCCGGAGTTTCGAAGGTGATTCTGGCCGACGGCGCATCGCTGGAATACAGCCTCGCCGAGAACGTGGCGGCCCAGGTGCTCGAGATCGCTTCGAACTACAGCCACATCCTGTTCCCCGCTACGGCGTCGGGCAAGAACGTGGCGCCGCGCGTTGCGGCCAAGCTTGATGTGGCGCAGATTTCCGACATCATTGCTGTGGAATCTGCCGACACGTTCCAGCGGCCGATCTACGCGGGTAACGCCATTGCCACCGTGCAATCGTCCGACAGCGTGAAGGTCATCACCGTGCGCACCACAGCGTTTGACGCCGTGGCAGCCGAAGGCGGCAGTGCGGCGATCGAGTCGGCCGATG
>CAZPYF010000099.1:0-8777 GCA_964590015.1 uncultured Burkholderiaceae bacterium | reverse complement strand
TCCACCAGGGACACACGCTCTGACCGGGTGGTCCCATTGGGTTGGCACTGTGCTCCGATGCGCTGGTGGCCACGCTATTCAACTACGGTGCGTTCGGCCCGCAAGACGTTGAGCAGACCCGCGTCGCCGTAATGGCATATTCCGTGGGGCTCATCGGTCTGCTGGCCATCAAGATACTGGCGCCTGCCTTTTACGCACGCCAGGATATCCGCACCCCCGTCAAGATCGCCGCCGTGTGCCTGGTAGTGACCCAGTTGCTGAATATTGCGTTCGTGCCGGTGTTGGCCCATGCCGGGCTGGCCTTGTCGATCGGTATCGGTGCAACATTGAACGCCGCGCTTCTGGCCATGACCCTGTGGCGCCGCGGCATCTACCGCCCCGATGCACGGTGGGGGCGATTCGCTCTGCGAGCACTGCCTGCGCAGGTGGTCCTGGCGGCTCTGCTCATCGCGGCAGGCCAGTACCTCGATTGGGTGGCCTTGGGTACACAGCCGGGGCTGCGAGTAGCGTGGCTCGCCGGCTTGCTGGCCTGCGCCGTGGGCGCCTATTTTCTCACCTTGGTGCTATGCGGTTTTCGCCCGGCCGACTTTACACGGCGCGCCAGGTAATATAGAATGCTTGTCTTTGCTAGTTAGACCAACTTTCACTAAAGAATCCGCAACACATGGCCAATACCGCCCAAGCCCGTAAACGCGCACGCCAGTCGGTCGCGCGCAACAAGCACAACGCCAGCCTTCGCTCCATGATGCGCACTTCGATCAAGCGTGTGCGTCAAGCTATTGACGCCGGTGATCAGGCTGCCGCCAACGAAGTGTTCCGCAAGACTTCCAGCGTCATCGACCGCGTTGCCGACAAGAACATCATTCACAAGAACAAGGCCGCTCGCCACAAGAGCCGCCTGGCCGCCGCCATCAAGGCGATCGCCTGAATTCAGTGTGAGGGTCTGACGGCAAATTCCCCGTAAGCTTACTTCGGGAAAAAGAATAGGGTGCTTAGGCGCCCTATTTTTTTGCATTGCTTGAACGAAAATTAGCCGACAATGCGTCACATGAATCCGTCTACCCTCATCGGCGTTGTCGCCAGCATTGTGCTTCTGGCGATTGTGCTGTTTTTCTCTGCCGAAGACCCGCTACTTTTCATCGACCTGCCCGGCTTGGGCATTGTGCTGGTTGGAACGGCCGCCGCCACATTCATTGCCTACCCTCTACGCGAAGTGGTGCGCGTGTTCGGGCTCATTCGCACCATCGTGCGTAACGAACGGCTGTATATCGACAAAGACCTCGAAGACTTGGTCGATATTTCGCGTACCTGGATGCAAGGCGACATCCGCGCCGTTGAACAATCGCTCGAGCGCGTCTCGAATCCATTTTTGCGCAACGGCGTTCAGCTCGTCATCGATAACGTACCCGAGGAAGACATTCTCGACCTGATGCAATGGCGTATTGCGCGCATGAAAGCCCGCGAGCATGCCGAGGCCCAATTGTTTCGCGTCATGGCGGGGTTTGCACCGGCGTTTGGCATGCTGGGTACGCTGGTCGGCCTCGTGAATCTGCTCTTCTTGTTAGGCGACGGCGACATGACCGCCATCGGCCGGCAGATGGCGCTCGCGCTCATGACCACCTTCTATGGGGTGCTGCTGGCCAACCTGCTCTTCAAGCCTGTAGCCGTCAAGCTCGAGCGGCGCACCGAACAACGCCTGGTACTCATGAATACGGTGCTGCAAGGCATCTCCATGATGAGCCAGAAGCGTAGCCCGTCGTTGCTGCGCGAGACGCTGAATGCGTTCGTGGCGGAAGTTCAAGACGAGATCATCGACCACCAGGCTACCCGTGCAAACGACGCGTCGGCCAAGAAGCAGCGCCGCGACGCGGCCCGTGCTGCGCGCAAGGCAAAACGCACTGCCGCCCGTACCCCGGCGGCCACCACGGCTCGTGAAGGTAGCGCCTCTGGATCCGATGTCAGGGCCCGCCGGCCATGAGAGGTTCGCTGGGCGAGCTGAATCCGTCGCGCGCTGTCGCGAAACGGATGCACGAGCTCGAAACCGAGCTGCAGCAGGCGCGCATGCATCTGCGCCGACACAGCAAAAGCCCCGATACCACCGGCCGCTGGGGGCTCGAACAACCGTCTGCACCTGAACAGGAAGAGAGCTGGTTCATTACCTATCTCGACATGATGACGCTACTGTTGGTCGTCATGATCGTGATGCTGGCGTTCTCGGGCGCCATCGGTGCGCGCGCGGGTGATGAAGCCGATACCGCACGCCCGGTTGCGTCGGCGTCAGCGACGCCGGCGGCGGTCGCCACTGCACCAGTAGCCACCGCATTGGTAGGCACGACGCCGCCCGATACGGCGGCGGAGCCCGGCGCGTCGGAGGATGCGGCGGCGCCGCCTTCAGCTTCCGTTTCGGCGGACGGCACGAGTGCGTCGGGCTCCTCCACATCGGGCAACACGGGTGCTCGTCCAGATACCGGTCGCTCGACTGTCAGCCCTAATGCGGCCAACCGCCCCCCCGAATCTTCTGCCGCTGCAGCCGATACTGCTACCCCGCGTACATCGCCGGGTGGGATCGGCCTGCTTCCGGCCGGATCGGGCCTGCTACCCGGAAGTTCCACCCTGCCCAACACCGCGGCCGTTTCTGAAACTCTACCTGGCTGGAGCGCACCCCAATCCGCCACAACGGCGCTCGCTCATCCTGCCGACATCGGGCCGCTTCCTCGCAACGCCCAGCCTACACCGGCGGGCCGCCCGGACTCGCCCCTCTCTACCCCGGCAGCGAACAGCGACGAATCCCTGTACCCGGGCTGGAGTGCCGCCGATCTGGCCGCATCGTTCATCGGGCCGCCTCGCCCCACCTCTTTATCGGGTCAATCCGAACAGCTCCGCGCCGCTTCGCCTTCCAATGAAAGCGAACCTGCTGAAGACCCGCTCTCGCAGGGCGAGATGCTGGCCGCCGACTTGGCATTGGGCGAACTGGGCAGCGATGTCGAGGTGATTATCAGTGAGCGCAGTGTGAGCTTCCGCGTGAATAGCGAAATTCTGTTCGATTCGAGTCAGAGCGATCTCAGCCGCTCAGGGTTAGCGGTATTGCGCAATATCGTGAATGTACTGACCCGCGCGGGCTACGACGTAACCGTTGAAGGGCATACCGACTCCGTACCCGTTCGCCGCAATGTTCGCTTCCCATCGAACTGGGAGCTCTCGAGCGCCCGGGCCGGCAGTGTCGTGCGGTACCTGCAGGCGAACGGCATTGATCGTTCACGACTCAAGGCCGTGGGTTACGCCGATACCCGGCCCATCGCCGACAACAACACCCCTGACGGGCGAGCACGCAATCGGCGCGTTGAACTGGTGATCGAGAAGCGTTGAGCCGGGCCCGGAGCTCGGCCTTCTCTCGTTAGCCGGCACAAGCCATCGCGTGAAAAAGCAGTAGCGATCGCTCCAGCACTGCAGCCGGCGGCAGCTCGCCAATCAGCACGAGTCGGGAGCGCCGATCATTGCAGGGCCACGCCGACAAGTGAACCGGCGGGTGCAGCAAATGTTGCACACCATGAACCACCGTAGGTACCGACACGCCGCGAAGGTTGAGGATGCCCTTGACCCGCAGGATGTCGGCCCCATGCCGGTGCAGCAGCATGCTGAACCATACGCCGAAGGCAGTCCAGTCGAGGGGCTCGTCGACGATGAGCGTGACGGTTCCCACCCCAGTATGAAAAGGCGCAAGCGCGCGGCCTTCAGGCGCGAACAATGAGCCAGCGCGCGCCGGCCGCCCTGCCCCGCCGGCATTGAAAGGAAGCCCGGAACGGTCGGCCCTGAACCACTGCGTGACTTCATCGGCCCGACTCTTACCCGATAAATCGGCGGCCATGGCCACCTCGGCTTCCGACGCGTCGTTACGCGACTCCACGATGCGGCAATGCGGGTTCAGTTGGATCAGCGCCTGAGCCAACACCTGCACCTCTGAAGGCGTCACCAGATCAACTTTCGTAATGACAATACGGTCTGCCACCGCCGCTTGCTTGCGTGGTTCGGGGCGGCTTCGCAGTTGTTGAGCGCCATGCACCGCATCAACCGTGGTCACTAAGGTGCCGAGGCGAAAGTGGTGCTTCAGAGTGGGGTCGCTAAACACCGTATTGATTACGGGCACAGGATCCGCCAAGCCGGTGGTTTCGATAACGACCCGTTCAAACGCGGGAATCTCTTTGCGATCGCGACGCGCATTCAGTTCCAGCAAAGCCGTGGCCATATCGCTGCGCACCCCACAACAGATGCAACCGCTGCTGAGCACCACCGTTTCCTGATCGATGTGCTCAATGAGCTCGTGGTCGAGCGCCACCTCACCGACCTCATTCACCAACACCGCGCAGTTGGAAAAGGCCTCGCTACGAAGCAGCCGGCGCAGCAAGGTGGTTTTACCGCTACCCAGAAAGCCGGTCAGCACGTTCACGACATACCGATTGTCGGGTTCTTCAGTCATGGCTCTAAGCGGGCTTCCAGACGGCCCAGTACCGCAGGCGCCAGAGGGTCGGGCGCGTGGCCGGTGAGGCGCTCCACTGCAGCCCATAGCTGAGCCGGGTTATCGACGAGTTCCGTTTTCCCGGTGTACGTGCCCACCAGGTATTTACCTTGCCAGTCGGACACCGTGCAGGCAAAAGCCGCCAGCACCGTATTCAGATAATCGACGCGCCGGCGGCGCTCGGCGCGGCGCGTTTGAGTGATGTGCTCCTCAGAAACGGGCAGCCGATCAGACCAGTGACCATCGCCACCCAAGATCCCACACAGCCCGCACATCGCCTATTGGCCTCCACCCCCGCGCCAAGGGGAACGACGATCGTAATCGTCGGCCATTTCGTCGAGCGTGACGAACCGCACCCCCTCGTGGCTGCTGATGTATTCGTAGAGGCGCTCGAGCATCATCAGCACCTGGGGGCGCCCCGACACATCGGGATGTATCGTGATGGGGAACACTGCGTAATCGTATTCGCGATACACCCAGTCGAACTGGTCGCGCCACATTTCTTCAATATCGCGCGGGTTCACGAAGCCATGGCTGTTCGGCGACTTCTTGATGAACATCATGGGCGGGAGATCATCGAGATACCAATTGGCTGGAATCTCGATGAGCTGTGTTTCTTTGCCGCGCACCAACGGCTTCATCCAATGCTGAGCCTCTTTCGAGAAATCGATCTTGGTCCAGGAGTCGCCCACCCTCACGCGGTACGGCTGGAAGTCGTGGTGCATCAGGCTATGGTCGTACTTGATGCCTTTCTTGAGCAGCAGCTCATTGGTTATGGTGCTGAATTCCCACCAGGGCGCTACATACCCCGTGGGCGGCTTGCCGCTGATGTGTTCGATGAGCTCGATGCTGCGATCCATGACGTCTTCTTCCTGCTTCGCTGTCATGGCGATAGGGTTCTCATGCGAGTACCCGTGCATGCCGATCTCGTGGCCGGCCGCCACAACATCGCGAATCTGATCTGGGAAGGTTTCGATCGAGTGCCCCGGCACAAACCAGCTGGTCTTGATGCCGAAACGATCAAAAAGTTTGAGCAGGCGCGGGGTGCCGACTTCGCCTGCGAAGAGGCCCCGCGAGATGTCGTCGGGTGAATCTTCGCCCCCGTATGAGCCTAGCCATCCCGCTACGGCGTCAACATCCACACCAAAACCACATAGAATTTCCTTGGCCATGCAAGTTCCCTCCTGGTTCGTAGGACTCAAATCAGTATACTTCCGCCAGGGTAGCTGAACATGACGACACTCACATTCCTTCTAGAGCGCTCGGAAACCCCCATCGGCCACATGCTGCTGGCCACCGATGAAGCGGGCCGTCTTCGCATCCTCGACTGGCTCGAGTATGAAAACGACATGCGGCAACTTCTGCGCCGGCAGTACCCGGGCATGAGTGTTCGCCTTGAGAATACCGGGCAAACGTCGTCGGCAATGCAGGCGGTAATGCGGTACTTTGATGGGGATCTGGCGGCGATCGACACGATCGAGGTGGCCACCGGCGGAACGCCGTTTCAACGGGAAGTCTGGGCCGCCCTGCGCACCATTGCGCATGGCAGTTCGCTCAGTTATCTGGGGCTTGCTGCGCGCATCGGCAGGCCCACCGCCGTACGGGCGGTAGGCATGGCCAATGGCGCCAATCCGGTGAGTATTGTGGTGCCCTGCCATCGGGTGATCGGCAGCAATGCCACATTAACGGGCTATGGCGGCGGGCTACACCGCAAGCGTTGGTTGCTGGAACACGAAAAAGCGCTACCCGGCCGGCAGCACGACCAACAGACTGAGCTTCCCGGCTTCTAAGGAGCGCGCCTACGGGCTTACCGTAGCGGCCTGCTGTGCGCGTGAGACGACGCGTTCGGTGGTTTGAAGATTATTGTCGGCTGCGAATCCGCATACAAACTTCCATGCCAGCGGTTCGAGATCGCGCAGCCGCTTGTCGACCACCACACACCGCACGTTATCGATATTTACGGGAACGACATAGGGCGAGTAGCTTAGTGGGCTGCCACGGGTGTTGGCAGGGCGGAACTGCGACATCACTCCGGCCAGGCGCTCTGCCCAGTCACTGGGGCGGAACCGCTGCCCAGTGTTCGTAAGACCATGAATAATGAACTGTTCCACCTGTTGAGTCATGAAATATCCTGGCCTGGGAACAGGCCACCCTATCGTTCCCCTGCGAATTGTTACCGGTGCCGCCACCACTCCCCATTGTAGCCGATCCACCGCAGCCGGGCGCACCACACGGCCGTGCCCTACCTTAGTGTGCCAAGGGCTCTGTGCCACGCTGTAACGCCTTGCGTCACTTTGCCGCGATGCCTCTGAACAGGTAAGATTGACGTTTTAACCAGGGCTGTATATGTCAGACGCTACGAACCCGACTGCGACACAAAATGGGCCGCTTAGGCACTTCCTGCAGTTTCGCGATTTCTCGCGCGCGGAAATGGAATACGTCCTGGGGCGCGCCCGACTCATCAAAGACAAGTTCAAGCGCTACGAGCCTCATCACACCCTGCACGACCGTACTTTGGCCATGGTGTTCGAAAAGGCCAGTACGCGTACCCGCGTCTCGTTCGAAGCCGGCATGTATCAGTTGGGCGGCTCGGTCATTCATCTCACCACGGGCGACTCGCAGCTCGGCCGCGCAGAACCCATTGAAGATACCGCACGCGTCATTTCACGCATGGTCGACGTCGTCATGATTCGCACCTTCGAGCAAACGCGTATCGAGCGCTTTGCCGCGCATTCACGCGTGCCGGTCATCAACGGGCTCACCAACGAATATCACCCCTGCCAGATCCTGGCCGACATCTTCACGTTCATCGAGCTACGCGGCGATATCCGTGGCAAAACGGTCGCCTGGATCGGAGACGCCAACAACATGGCGTACACCTGGCTACAAGCAGCCGAAGTGCTGGGATTCACCCTGCATGTGTCGGGCCCTAAGGGGTATCAGCTTGACCCCAAGCTCACCGGCCAGGTCGCACCAGAAGTTTTGCGCGAATTCGACGACCCCATGCAGGCTGCGGAAGGCGCCCATCTGGTCACCACCGACGTCTGGACCAGCATGGGTTTCGAGTCCGAGAACGAAGAACGCCGCGAGGCCTTTGCCGACTGGTGTGTCGATGCTGAGATGATGGCAGTGGCCGACCCAAACGCGATCTTCATGCATTGCCTGCCCGCCCATCGCGGCGAAGAAGTCACCGGTGAAGTCATCGACGGCCCCCAAAGCGTGGTGTGGGATGAAGCCGAGAATCGTATGCACGTGCAGAAGGCACTCATGGAGTTCCTGCTTCTGGGGCAGTTGAACTAATAGGCTGTCGCGTGGGGCCGCTATTAAACGCTCAACACGCATCGTTCCAAATCAAATCGGGCGCTCCTAAGAGCGCCCGATTATTTTGGTGCAGCGATTTAAGCTACGGCAGCGGCGGAGGTGTGCCGCCCATGCCGTTATTCTTTCCCGCTTTTCAGCTGTGGCAGCTTTGTGCCTTCTCCGGGTGTCAGCAAACCGGCCTTCGAATAGGTGAAGAGCTTCTCGCGTGTATCGACGATATCGAGATTGCGCATGGTGAGCTGGCCGATACGATCGCGTGGCGAGAACGTAGAGTCGCCCTTCTCCATGGTAAGGCGCTCGGGTTTGTAGGTGAGGTTCGCTGAGCGCGTGTCGAGCAGCGAAAAATCGTTGCCGCGACGCAGTTCGAGCACAACTTCGCCCGTGATCGCACGAGCGACCCAGCGCTGTGCCGTTTCGCGCAGCATGATGGCCTGCGGATCAAACCAGCGGCCTTGATACAGCAACCGGCCCAGGCGCAGACCATTCATGCGGTATTGCTCGATGGTGTCTTCGTTGTGGATACCCGTGACCAGACGCTCATAGGCAATATGAAGCAAAGCCATGCCCGGCGCCTCGTAGATGCCGCGGCTCTTGGCTTCGATGATGCGGTTCTCGATCTGGTCGCTCATGCCCAACCCGTGACGCCCGCCAATGCGGTTGGCTTCAAGCATCAGTTCGACCGGGTCGGCGTACTCGACGCCGTTCAGCGCTACCGGTTGGCCTTCTTCAAACCGCACGGTGACTTCTTCGGCATCGACCTTCACGTCATCGCGCCAGAACGCCACACCCATGATGGGGCTCACAATGCGAATTCCCGAGTTCAGGTACTCAAGGTCTTTCGCTTCATGCGTGGCGCCCAGCATGTTCGAGTCGGTGGAATAGGCTTTCTCGGCCGACATCTTGTAGTCGAACCCATACTCGCGCAGGTATTCCGACATTTCCG
>CAZPYF010000098.1:0-8801 GCA_964590015.1 uncultured Burkholderiaceae bacterium | reverse complement strand
GCCCGATGAGCGCAAGACCTTGCGCGAAGGCGCCGTCAGGCCCTGGCAGACCCCCTCGTACAAAGAATGCCAGGTCGAGCTGGAACAGTACGCCGCGCGCGCCGGCATGCGTCTCGACATTCCCTGGAAAGATCTCGACGAGCACGAGCGGCAATGGGTGGTGCAGGGTGATCCGCAATGGAAAGGCGGCAACCAGGCGTGGAAAACACAGTGGTACGGTGCCCAGCGTTTCTTCGACTGGCTCGAATCCCGCAGCTACAAGATGCATGTGCGGGTGCTGCTGTCCAAGTACCGCAGCTACACGCCCTGCCCCGCCTGCGGCGGCGCCCGCCTGAAGCCCGACGCCACATTGTGGCGGCTGGGCGGGCATCTGCCGCCGGGCCTGGAAGGCGATCACGCGCGATTCATGCCCGTACATGCGCAGTGGCCGCAAGACACGCTGCAGCAGATGCCGGGGCTCAGCGTGCACGATCTGATGCGGCTGCCCATCGAACGATTGCGCGACTTCTTCAAGGAGCTCTCTTTCGGCGCTCAAATGGACGCCGCACTCGACTTGCTGCTCACGGAGGTACGTGCCCGGCTCAAGTTCCTGTGCGACGTGGGGCTGGGCTATTTGTCGCTCGATCGGCAAAGCCGCACGCTGTCGGGGGGCGAGGTGCAACGCATCAATCTCACCACCGCACTGGGCACCTCGCTTGTGAACACCCTGTTCGTACTCGACGAACCCTCTATCGGCCTGCACCCTCGCGACATGCATCGCATCGTGCAGGTCATGCACCGCTTGCGCGACAACGGCAATACGCTTGTGGTCGTTGAACACGACCCGCAGGTCATGGTGGCCGCCGACCGCATTCTCGACATGGGCCCTGGCCCCGGCGAACATGGCGGGCAGATTGTCTTCGATGGTACGCCGGAAAGTCTCAGGAGCTCCGGGACGCTCACCGGGAAATACTTGGGCGGCAGCCTGCGGGTCGACCCGCCGCGCCCCCAACCGGTGGCTGACAACACGCCGCGCCTGCTACTGGAAGGCGTACGGGCCAACAACCTGAAAGACATTTCTGTGTCGATTCCGCTGGGCCGACTGGTGTGCATTACCGGGGTCTCCGGTTCCGGAAAATCCACGCTCATACAAGATGTGCTGTATCCGGCCATGCTCAAGAAGCTAGGTCGGCCCACTGAAGCACCCGGAGAGCACGACCGCCTGCTCGGCGACGATCGCCTGCACGATGTCACGCTCGTCGACCAGACCCCCATCGGCAAGACGGCACGCTCGAACCCGGCCAGCTACGTGGGGGCGTTCGACGCTATCCGGAAGTTGTTTGCGTCGGCTCCGATGTCGCGTGAACGCGGCTACACCACCGGCACATTCAGCTTCAACAGCGGCGACGGCCGCTGCCCGACCTGCCGGGGCACCGGTTTTGAGCACGTCGAGATGCAGTTCCTGTCTGATGTTTACCTGCGTTGCCCCGATTGCGACGGCAAGCGGTTCCGCCCTGAAATCCGCGAGGTGAAGCTCGAACACTTGGGCCGCAGCGCATCGATCGATCAGGTGCTTGACATGACCGTGAGCGAAGCGCTGGAGTTCTTCAGCGGGCTACGCGAGGTGCAGCGTTCGTTGGCGCCCTTGGCCGATGTGGGCCTGGAATATCTCACGCTGGGCCAGCCTGTACCCACCCTGTCGGGCGGTGAAGCGCAACGGCTCAAGCTCGCCGGCCATCTGATCGAGCAGAAGCCGGGCGCGAAGGGCCTCGCCATGAAGGGCAAGCTATTCCTTTTCGATGAACCCACCACTGGCCTGCACTTCGACGACGTGGCGCGGCTGATGCGGGCCTTCCGACGCCTGCTGGCGGGCGGGCACAGCCTGCTGGTGATTGAACATAATCTCGATGTGATCCGCGCTTCCGACTGGATCATCGACCTGGGCCCGGAAGGCGGCGAACAAGGCGGCCAGATCGTGGCCGCCGGCACCCCCGAAGATCTGGTCGGCATTCCCGAATCGCACACGGGCCAGGCCTTGAAGGAATACACCTCGACCATTGTGGCGGAGCCAACTGCGCTCTATGCCAATCGGAAGCCAGAAGCCGAGTTACCGGAAGACAATGGTCGCCCGCTGCAGCAGGTGCTGCGGCAACGCGCCGGCCGTAACCAAATCGATATCCTGAACGCCCGCGAGCACAACCTGAAGGGTGTCGACGTGAGCATTCCGCGCGATACGTTCACCGTGATCACGGGCGTGTCGGGCTCGGGCAAATCGACCCTCGCGTTCGACATCCTCTTCAATGAAGGCCAGCGCCGCTATCTGGAATCGTTGAACGCCTATGCCCGGGCCATTGTGCAGCCTGCCGGCAAGCCCGACGTCGACGCCATTTACGGAATTCCTCCTACCGTCGCCATCGAGCAACGCACCAGCCGTGGGGGCCGCAAGTCGACCGTGGCCACCATGACCGAGATTCATCACTTCCTGCGCCTGCTCTACATGAAGCTGGGCACGCAGTACTGCCCGCACTGCGATACGCCGGTGGAGCCGCAACGCGCCGATCAAATCGTTGCGAATATCTTGGCCGATTATGGCGGCCGACACATCGGCATACTGGCCCCGCTGGTGAAGGCGCGCAAAGGCTATTACACCGATCTGGCCAAATGGGCCGGCGCGCGAGGCCACAGCCATCTGCGCGTTGACGGCGAATTCATTGCGGTGAGCCCTTGGCCGCGCCTCGACCGCTACAAGGAACACACGATCGAGCTGCCCATACTCGACCTCATCGTGGGCCCCGAGCACGAGCGAGCACTGCGCGATGCCGTGGCGCAGGCGCTGGAGCACGGGCAAGGCACGTTCAGCATCCTGGTTGATCTCACCGATGGTCGTGGCGGCACGCTCGATGAGCGCCGGGCGGCGGGTATTTCCACGTCGGCCGTGCTGCGCCACTTCTCGGCCAAACGTGCGTGCCCGGGCTGCGGCCTGAGCTTCCCTGAACCCGACCCGCGCATGTTTTCGTACAACTCCAAGCACGGCTGGTGCACCACCTGCTACGGCACGGGCCTGCGCCTGACCGGCTTTGACGAAGAACAAACCGGCGAAGAAACCAGCTGGAACGCCTGGTACGAAGGGGCCGAAGAACCCTGCCCAAGTTGCCACGGCGCCCGCTTGAATCCCACCTCCCTGGCCGTGCGTTGGCACGACCGCAACATTGCCGAATTGGCGGGCCTGCCCGTCACGCAGGCCCGGTCGTTCTTTACCGGCCTGGTGCTGCGTGGGCGCGAAGGCGAAATCGCGCGCGATATCCTGCCCGAGATCCGTGGCCGGCTGGAATTCATGGTCAAGGTCGGGCTAGGCTATCTGGCGCTGGATCGTGCAGCACCCACGCTGTCAGGCGGCGAAGCGCAACGCATCCGCCTTGCCGCGCAGTTGGGTTCCAACTTGCAGGGCGTGTGCTATGTGCTCGATGAGCCCACCATCGGGCTGCATTCTCGCGACAATCGCATACTCCTTGATGCGTTGGCCCTGCTGGAAGCCAACGGCAATACGCTAGTGGTCGTCGAGCATGATGAAGACACCATCCGCCGTGCCGGCCACGTCATCGATATGGGGCCCGGCGCCGGCGTGCGTGGCGGAACCGTAGTGGCGGAAGGTACCGTTGAGGAACTCATGGCCAACCCGGCCTCGATGACCGGCCGCTATCTGCGCGAACCACTGGTGCATCCCCTGGCGCCGCGGCGCCAGGTCGACGCCGAGACGCCGGCCATCGAAATTCATGGCGCCCGCCTGCACAATCTGCGCAGCGTGAACGCCCGGATTCCGGTGGGGCGCCTGAGCGTGGTCACAGGCGTGTCGGGTTCCGGCAAATCCACCCTCGCGCGCGAGGTGATGCTCGAGAACCTGGCGCAGGCCGTCAGCTCACGCTCGGCGCCTTCCTGGAATGGGTGCGAGCGCATTACCGGCTGGGAAGCCATTGACCGCGTGCTTGAAGTCGATCAGACGCCCATCGGCAAGACGCCGCGCTCCTGCCCCGCCACCTATGTGGGATTCTGGGACGACGTGCGCAAGCTGTTCGCCGGCACGCGCGACGCCCGATTGCGCGGTTGGACCGCCTCGCGCTTCTCGTTTAATACCGGCCAGGGCCGCTGCCCGATCTGCGAAGGCCAGGGCATGCGCACGCTCGAGATGTCGTTCCTGCCCGATGTGAAAGTGCCGTGCGACGCCTGCGAAGGCCGGCGTTTCAACCGCGACACGCTCAGCGTCACTTGGCGCGACCTATCGGCCGGCGACGTATTGGCCATGGAGGTCGACGACGCGATTCACCATTTCTCTGCGCACGCCCGAATCTTGCGTTCCCTTCAGCTCATGCACGATGTCGGCCTGGGTTACCTGACATTGGGCCAGCCCTCCCCCACCCTGTCGGGCGGCGAAGCGCAGCGTATAAAACTGGTCACCGAACTGGTGAAAGCGCGCCTCGACGAAGGCGTGACCCGTAGCGGCCGGGCTTCTCGCCTGCCTCATACGCTGTATGTGCTCGACGAACCCACGGTAGGGCTATCGACCGCCGACGTCGAGAAACTGCTCCATGTGCTGCATCGACTGGTAGAAGCCGGCAACACGGTGGTGGTGATCGAACACAATCTGGATGTCATCGCAGAAGCCGACTGGGTCGTCGACCTTGGCCCGGAGGGCGGCGATGACGGTGGCCGGGTGGTGGCCGAAGGCACCCCGGAAGCGCTCATTGCGCGACGCGCCGACTCACATACCGGTGCCGCGCTGTATGACTTCATGCCGCCTCAGCCCCAACCGTGATGCCGCAACCCCATCTGATCGAGACCATGCGACTGGAGCCCGATGGCACCGTTCCTCTGCTTGAGGGCCACTTGGCCCGCTTGCGGCATTCTTGTTCGGCGCTGGGGTATTCGACGCCCGACGCTGCAGGCATCCAGTCCCTAGTGGCTCGGCGGGCGGCTGAACTCGGAACGGGTCAATCGTGGCGCTTGCGGCTGCTCACCGCCCCAGACGGCACGTTCACGCTCGAACACGGGCCGCTAGCCACCCCGCCCGGCCCTCTGCCGGTCGTCGTCGAAGGCCCCCGCCAGCAGGGCGCCACGTTCTGGCTGCAGCACAAGAGCACCTATCGGCCTTGGTACGAGAAGGCGGAAGCCTGGCTGGCATCGCAGAGCGACGTATTCGACGTGCTGTACTGGAATGAGCATGGCGAAATGTGCGAAGGCAGCCGCAGCAATCTTTATATGCTGGCGCCCGACGGGCGTTGGCTGACACCGCCCCTCACGTCGGGTGCGCTGCCCGGCGTGCAGCGCGCCGCCCTCCTGCAGGCCGGCCTTGCGCACGAAGCAACCGTGACCCGTGCCGACTTCCTGGGTGCACGCGCCTGGCGCATTTCAAATGCGCTACGCGGTTGGCGCGATGTCGTGATTGTGGCGCGCTGAGAACGCGAGGTCAGGTACGCGTCTCGGGCCAGCGCCCGTTCAGCACGAAGTGCACCGCTTCGTCGGCCGCAGCCAGACCCATGGCGGCGGTGACCATCACCACCGAACCATAGCCTGCACATGAGAGCCCTTGCGGCGCATCAGCGGGCTCGGCGCCGGTGGCCCAGGCGGCGGGAAGGATGGCCGGTTGATCGAACCACAAGCTGCGTACCGCCATGCGTGGAACACGCTTGCGCACCTTGCCTGCGGTATCGGCGGCACGCGGAAAGCCATGCTGGCGGCGCAGCGTGGTGCGCAGTCGCGCAAGTAACGCATCGTTCACTGCCTTCGACAGGTCGCCATTGCGCAAGGCGAGCGGACGCGTCTTGCCTCCGGCCCCGCCGCACACGATCAATGCCTGCTTGCGCTGCCTGGCTTCCAGAATCATGGCGATCTTGGCGGCGGCCTGATCGGTGCAGTCGATGACCACATCGGCGTCCGCCGGCACGACAGTGGCGACATTCTCAGGCGACACGAAGTCATCGACGCCTTCCCACACACAGGTAGGATTGATGTCATGGATGCGCAGACCCATAGCCGTGACCTTGGCTTGCCCCAACGTGCTGCCAAGGGCGTGGATCTGACGGTTGACATTTGATTCGGCCACATGATCGAGATCGATGAGCGTGAGCCGGCCCACGCCGCAGCGTGCCAGCGCCTCAGCGCACCAGGAACCCACACCGCCGATGCCGGCCACGACTACGTGGGCGCGCCGCAGGCGTTCCGCCGCGCCGGTGCCGTAAAGACGTTCGAGACCGCCGAACCGGCGCTCGGAATCGATAGAACAGATATCAGCCATACAGGCAGGATTTTAGCTGCTCTACAATGGAGCAATCACCTATTTCCCTAGCCGTCGATTTTCCACGGAACGTGACCACTACGCTGAACCTGCCGAGCGCGCCCGCGCCCTCCAGCTTTCGCCTGCTAACCGATGCTGAACGGGCGGCATCCTTACAGGCCGCCATGGCCGCCTTGCCGCCTGGGCACGACATCTGGATTTTTGGGTACGGCTCGCTGATCTGGCGACCCGAATTCGATTACGCCGAACGGCGGCATGCGATGCTGCATGGGTACCACCGTGCGCTGTGCTTGTGGTCACGGGTCAATCGGGGCACGCCCGAGAAGCCGGGGCTCGTCTTCGGTCTGGATTCCGGGGGCTCGTGTCGAGGCGTGGCGTATCGAATCAACAAAGCTTGCTCTACCACGATCATGGAGGCGCTGTGGCGCCGGGAAATGCCTAGCGGCGCCTATATTCCGCGCTGGCTCACCTGCCGCACCGATGAAGGGCCGGTATCGGCCCTGGCGTTCACCATGAACCGCAATACCGATGCCTACGTGCGCGATCTGCCGCACGAACATCTGCTGGATATCGTTCGAAACGCCCACGGCACCTACGGGCCTTGCATTGACTATGTGCTTGAAACCGCCGATGCGCTGCAGCATCACAATATTGTCGACAAACGCCTCTCTACGCTGGCCTCGCACTTGCGCCAGGTCTAAGGCCATGTTCTTTGAACCCTTGGGAATCTTTTAACGCCATGTCCGTCGCTGATCTCCGCCAGAAATACGGCAAATTCGAACTCCAAGAGTCCGGCATGGCCGGTACGCCGATCGAGCAGTTCACACACTGGTTCTCGCAGGCGTTGGAAGCCGGTGTGCCGGAGCCCAACGCCATGACACTCGCCACGGTGGGGCCTGACCTTGCACCGGCGGCGCGTATCGTGCTGCTGAAGGGGTTCGACGAACAGGGGTTCGTCTTCTACACCAATTACGAGTCACGCAAAGGCCGGGAACTGGCCGAACACCCTCGTGCTGCGCTGCTGTTCTTCTGGCAGCCTCTGGAGCGGCAGGTTCGTATCGAGGGCCACATCGAGAAAACCTCCGCCGACGAATCCGACGCCTATTACCGTAGCCGGCCATTGGGTTCACGCGTGGGCGCATGGGTTTCGCCGCAGAGCCAGCCGATCACGCGCGAGGCACTCGAAGCCCGTAACACTGAACTCACCGAATCGTTGGGCGAAGATCCCGCTCGTCCTCCGCACTGGGGCGGCTACCGTCTGGTACCCCGCTACATCGAGTTCTGGCAAGGCCGCCCATCGCGCCTGCATGACCGCCTGGCCTATGTTTTGCAGGATGACCAATGGGTGCTCCAGCGCCTGGCTCCATGACCCTGCCCCCTTGCACTCGTTGACACGCTGATGACCGCCCACACCCCTGATTTCGATCAACGCTTTTTCCGCTCTGCACTCGGCCGTTTTGCGACCGGCGTAACCATCGTTACGACGCAGACGGCGGACGGCCGCCCGTGGGGGCTCACAGTCAGCTCTTTCAATGCCGTGTCGCTCGACCCGCCCATGGTCTTGTGGTCACTTTCGAACACGGCATCGGCCTTGCCGCACTTCCTGCACGCCGAGCGCTACGTGATACACGTTCTGGCCGCTAGCCAGTTGCCGCTGGCCAAGCGATTCGCCTACGGCCGCCAGGAGGAGCGATTCCAGGATGTGGCGCTCAAGCGCAGCCCGCATGGCATTCCGATGCTGGCCGACAGCGATACGGCGGCGTGGTTTGAGTGCTGGAATCATGCCAGGCATCCTGCCGGCGATCACACTCTGTTCATCGGGCAGGTCGAACGCTGCGATCGGCGCTATACCCAACCGCTGGTCTATCATGCGGGCGATTTCGACCTCACCCCTTCCATCGAGCCGATGCCTGGGCACTGACGTGCCCTCTTTCGGCGGCATATATACATAATAGAAACATGGCAGATATCGATTGTGTTGTGCTAGGCGCCGGCGTCGTAGGCTTGGCCGTGGCGCGCGAGCTGGCTCTGGCAGGCCGCGAGGTGCTCATCGTAGAGGCGGCTGAAGGCATCGGCACCGGCGCCAGCGCGCGAAACTCCGAGGTGATCCACGCCGGCATCTACTACGTTCCCGGCAGCCTTAAGGCCCGGCTATGCGTGGAAGGCAAACACCTTCTTTACGACTATTGCACCCAACGCGGCATCGCGCACAAGCGCTTGGGCAAGCTTATTGTCGCAGCAGACGCCGAGCAGGCCGCACGCCTCGACGCCATCACCGCCACCGCACGCGCCAATGGGGTCGACGACCTCTACCGCATCAGCGGTGACGAAGCTCGCGAACTGGAACCGGCCCTGTCGTGCGAGGCCGCGTTGGTATCGCCGTCGACCGGCATCGTCGACAGCCACGGGCTGATGCTGGCCCTGCAAGGCGATGCCGAGAACGCGGGGGCGCAGTGCGTGTTCATGACGCCCTTTCGCGAGGGCCGCGTGCTGGAGAACGGCGAATTCATGCTGTCGTTCGCTGGGGCTGACG
>CAZPYF010000097.1:0-8815 GCA_964590015.1 uncultured Burkholderiaceae bacterium | reverse complement strand
CGCATTTTTCCTCCATCCAGATGAACGGCTTCAAGACGCTCAAAGAAGGTCAGAAAGTCGAATTTGAAATCGCCCAAGGTCCGAAAGGCAAGCAAGCACTCAATATTACTGCGGGCTGACCCCTATTGTCGTGTCGCCGGGCCTGAATCCGGCACCTATGAAATCATCGTAGCAAATGTCTGGATTCTTCTCATCATCAGGGCGGCTTCGCCCTGATTTTTTTTGCTTCATTGCGCTTTCGGTCGCGCTCCTCGTTCCGGGCGCGGTGGCGTCAGAACTGCCACGCATTCGGCTTGAGATCGAATCCCAGCCCATTACGGCTGAAGTGGCCATCGATGCCGCCAGCCATGCCAACGGACTGATGTTCCGCGAAAGCCTGCCGCGCAACCACGGCATGCTGTTTCTGTTCGCCGAGCCACATCAGCCCTGCTTCTGGATGAAGAACACCTATGTTCCGCTAACGATTGCCTTCATCGATACCGAGGGCGTTATCGTGAGCTTGGCCGACATGCAGCCGGAATCCCTCGATACCCACTGCGCCATTGCCCCCATACGCTACGCCTTAGAGATGGAACAGGGCTGGTTCGCCCGCAACGGTGCACGGCCCGGCACGCATGTTCATGGGCTGCCGCGCCTGAAACGCCGCGCTGCCCCAGAATGACAAAGGCCGGCGCAGTGCCGGCCTTCTTGATGCAGTGCCTCGACTGAGGCAGGAACCCGCTTAAGCGAGGTTCTGCGATACAAACTGCCAGTTCACCAGGTTCCAGAAGTGCTCGAGGTATTTGGGACGCGCGTTACGGTAGTCAATATAGTAAGCGTGTTCCCAGACATCACAGGTGAGCAGCGGGATATCGGACGTGGTGAGCGGGGTATCGGCGTCGTCAGTGTTCACGATATCGACTGAACCGTCGGTTTTCTTCACAAGCCAGGTCCAGCCCGAACCGAAGTTGGCGGCGGCCTTCTTGTTGAACTCTTCCTTGAACGCATCGAAGCTGCCCCACTTCGCATTGATGGCTTCGGCCACAGCACCTTCTGGTGCGCCGCCACCGTTGGGCGACAGGCAGTTCCAGTAGAAGGTGTGGTTCCAGACCTGTGCGGAGTTGTTGAACAGGCCGCCCGACGACTTGCGAATGATCTCTTCCAGGGATGCCGACTCGAACTCGGTACCGGCAATGAGATTGTTCAGATTGTTGACGTACGTCTGATGGTGCTTGCCGTAGTGGTACTCAAGGGTTTCCTTCGAGATATGCGGCTCAAGCGCGTTCATCTCGTACGGAAGCGGGGGAAGCGTAAATGCCATGTTCGTAGCCCTTTATTATGCAAATGAAATCACTGATACGCTGCCGGCTCGGCGGGTGCCCTTCTGAAAGCAGTGGGGTACCGGCCCGCCCGGGTTCGCCTCGGCGCAGCCATCTACAACAGGCCATGCGTGGCGGACACCCTGGCCTGGGCGCTGCCGCGCGCAAACTCGATCTGCAGCGTCTCGCCAGCTTTTAAGTCTAACCCATTTTTCACCACGTTCCCCTGAGCATCGCGTGTGATTGAGTAACCACGCTCCAGCACGCTGTGAGGCCCGAGAGCCTCCAGAGTATTGACCAGCGCGGCAAGCCGCTCACGACGTCGCGCAAGGCCTTCCAGGGCCGCACGCTCCACCCCGTGAGCCAGCCTCGTCAGTTGCTGCTGATGGTTATCGAGGCGCGGATGGCACCGTTCTAGTCGGGCACCGGCCAATGTGCTGCGGGCCGATGCGCGTTCCAGCCGACGCCCTGCGGCATGGGCAAGCCTGCGGCGCAACGCATCAAGTCGTTCAGACTGCTGCTGAAGCCGTTGCCGGGGTGATACGAGTCCGGCCCGTGCGCGGTCAAGGCGTAGCGAGGCGCGCTCGATCAAGCGCATCTGCCGCTGGGTGAGCGCTTCGAAAACCGCCTCGACTGTGCGCAGGCACTCTACACGTGGCAAACACGCGAGTTCGGCCGCCGCGGTGGGCGTGGGTGCCCGCAAATCGGCCACAAAGTCGGCGATCGTGAAGTCGGTTTCGTGGCCCACGCCGCAAATCACCGGGATCGGGCTCGCCGCGACGGCCCGGGCAAGAGCTTCATCGTTGAAACTCCACAGATCTTCCAGGCTGCCGCCGCCGCGAACGAGCAGCAAGGTATCGACTTCCGCCCGCTCCCCGGCGATCTGTAGCGCTCGAACCAATGCAGGTGCAGCATCAGCGCCCTGCACGGGCGCCGGATACACGATGATGGGTACGTGGGGCGCCCGGCGCTCCAGTGCGGTGAGGACGTCGCGCAAAGCGGCTGCGGCAAGCGAGGTCACGACCCCCACTGCCCTGGGGTGCCGCTCAAGCGGTCGTTTACGCGCGGGGTCAAAGAGGCCTTCGGCCTCAAGCTTGAGTTTGAGTCGCAAAAAGGCTTCATGCAGGTCGCCCTGGCCGGCGCGGCGCATGCTTTCGACCTGAACCTGATAATCGCCACGGGGTTCGTATAACGTAACCGTGACCCGAAACTCGAAGCGCTCTCCGGCGCGAGGCATGAATCCCACTGCCTGCGCCCGCCCGCGAAACATGACTGCTCGCACTGCGGCCCGCTCGTCCTTTATCGAAAAATACCAATGACCCGACGCCGCAGCCGTGAAATTGGACACCTCGCCGCGCAGCCAAATACGGGTAAACGAGGACTCCAAAAGCTGACCAACCTGGCGATTCAGTTGAGCGACGGTCCAGACCGGCTCGGAGCCGCCCGTGGAAGAAGGAAAAGTAGAAAAGTCAACGGTCATTTAGAAACTCTGTCCACAGTTGGATTCCGGCTGCCAAAACGGCGAAATATCAGGGCTGACAAGGCATCAAATAAACCATCGCGTTAAAAGGTTCCCGTAACTACCTGATGTTAAAGGACTTATAGTTCTGCTTAACATTGGTCGAAAATTGCCCAATGAACCGCGAAGCCAGCAACAATGCGGTGACCAGGGTGGTTACCCACAGAATTATCCACAGGTTCTGTGGATACCTTGCGCTAAGCCAATAACCACGCGGTGTTCGCCCGTTTTAGGCCCGAAAATAGGCCAAATGTCGGAGATCAGTCCGCGGGCGGCATGCAACTTAACTTCTTCGCGCTCGTGCGGTTCCAAGCGACGATTGTAGAATGCAAGCACTTCGAATTCGCGGACATCACAGATGCTCGACCTGATACACGCGGCCGGCTGGCCGGTCTGGCTGCTCATTATCACTTCGGTGCTGGGCCTGGCCATTATTATTGAACGGTTCATGTCGCTGCGCCCGGGGCGAGTGCTGCCGCCGCGATTGCCCGGGCAAGTGCTGGAACTCGTGAGGCAACGCAATGACGAACCTGAGGCGCTGCTGCGGCTTGCCGGCTCATCGCCGCTCGGGCGGGTGCTTGCCGAAGTTATGTTGAACCGGAACGAAGGTGCGCCAGTGCGTTTGGCTGCCGTCGAAGACGTGGGGAAAGATGTGGCGCACCAGCTGAACCGTTACCTCCCTGCCCTGGCCACCATCGCCGTCGTCGCGCCGCTCATGGGCCTGTTCGGAACAGTGATTGGCATGATCGAGATTTTTGGGTCGTATACGCCGGCCGGCGGCGACCCGGCGCAGCTGGCGCGAGGTATCTCCATCGCGCTGTACAACACGGCATTCGGCATCATCATTGCGATACCCGCACTGGTCTTCCATCGTTATTTCCGTTCGCGGGTCGACCACTTTCTGCACCGAATGGAACGCGAAGCCGGTGCGTTGAGCCGCTTGATCGACCGCGGAGCGACCCAATGAATTTCCGGAAACGCCAGCCCGACGACGACATCGAGATCAACCTGATTCCGTTGATCGACGTGCTGCTGGTGATTCTTATCTTCCTGGCGGCCACCACCTCGTTCCACCGTTATCAGCAGCTCAAGCTCACCCTGCCCCGCGCCTCCGCCGAAGCGCAAACGCCCGACGCCGTGCATATCGGCGTGAGCCACGACGGCCTTTACGCCGTTCAGGGCCAGCTGTTGCCGGGTACTACCACGGAAGACATCGCCGATGCCTTGCAGCAGCTCGTCGCAGTAGACGCGCATGACGCCGAGGGCATCGAACGTGTGCTAGTCATCGATGCGGATGCGCAAGCGTCTCACGCCGCCGTGGTGCGGGTCATGGAAGCAGCGCGCCTGGCAGGCATAGAGCGCGTTCATTTCGCCACCCAGGCGCAGCCATGAGAGCGCGTCTCGAACAGTTTCTGCATCGAGCCTGGCAAACCGACAATCTCTTCACTCGCGCGGTGTGGCCGCTATCGATCGGATATGCCGCCGTTGTTGCGCGCCGTCGTGCGGGCGTGCTGCGCCAGCCGGAGCGCGTGCATCACGAAACGATACCGGTCGTGGTGGTGGGAAATCTCTATATCGGCGGCACCGGTAAGACACCGGTCACCATTGCCCTGGTGCAGGCGCTACAGCAGCGCGGCTGGCACCCCGGCGTGATCAGCCGTGGGTACGGGGCGAAGCCCGGCGAGAAACCGCGTGTCGGCGCCGGCGCACTTGAAGCCGCACTCTTCGGCGACGAACCCGCCCTGATTGCGGCCCAGACCGGCGCACCCGTATCGGTGCACCCTGACCGGCCGGCCGCCATGCGCCGATTACGCCGACACTATCCCAACGTCGACGTCGTGATCAGCGACGACGGGCTGCAGCACCTGGCGCTGGGCCGCGACCTGGAAATCATCGTGCAAGACGCGAGGGGAATCGGCAATGGTCGCTTATTACCCGCCGGCCCGTTAAGGGAATCGGCCGATCGCCTGCGCTCCGCGGATTTCATCATCAATAATCTGCAAGCCGGTGAAAGCAGGCCCAATGTCGATACCGGCCCGGCTCATGTCGTTGACATGACGCTTGCCCCGGCAGTGGTGGAGCATCTGGAAACCGGCGAGCGCGTCGACTGGCACGAATGGTTGTCTCGGCACGGCGAAAAACGCTGCGTTGCCGTGGCCGCAATCGGCCGCCCTCAACGCTTCTTCGCCATGCTGCGCGAACACGGCTTGCAGTGTGAGCAGGAGCTCGGCCTGCCTGATCACTATGACTACGATGAATCGCCCTTCGATGCGCTCACGGCCGACTGCGTTGTCGTTACACCCAAGGACGCCGTAAAGTGCCGCCGCTTCAGCGACGCCCGGCTGTACTGCGTGCACCCTGCTGCTACCTTCTCGAATGCGGCTTGGCTAGACCTCATACATGACATGCTGCGGGCCATTTCCGTGCGCAAGCACACAATGGAAGCCGCAGAGCCGGTAAACTTCGATCTTCGACCCGGCCAACACGGCTGAGCGCCCGCCGCACGTCGCGAGCGAGCCGGGCCGTCCAGTAACGGAGCCGTCGGCTCCTCGTCCAGGACCGCAAATGGAATCCCGATTACTCGAAATCCTCGTCTGCCCTATCTGTAAAAGCTCGCTGCGGTATGACAAGCGGCAGATGGAACTGATTTGCCGCGCCGACAAACTCGCCTTCCCCATCCGTGATGGGGTGCCCGTGATGCTGGAATCCGAAGCGCGTGAGTTGATTTCCGTCGAACCCGCGCACACAGCGGCCGACGTCGATACACCGCCCGGAGCCGCCGTGCCCGGCAACGACGAGCTCGGCAAGGATCAATGAGTTTCATTGCCGTTGTGCCGGCACGGCTGGCCTCCACACGCCTGCCCGACAAACCGCTCATCGATCTGGGCGGCAAGCCCATGGTGGTGCGCACGGCCGAACAGGCTCGCGCGTCGGGCGCCGAGCGCGTCGTCGTGGCCACCGACGACACTCGTATTCTGGCGGCAGCCCAAGCGCACGGCTTCGACGCTTTGCTGACACGCGCCGACCACCCCAGCGGCACGGATCGCCTGGCGGAGGTGGTTGAACAGCTGGGCCTGGCCGACGACACGATCTTGGTGAACGTGCAGGGCGACGAGCCGCTCATCGAGCCCGAACTGATCGATGCGGTGGCCCGCCTTCTACAGCATGACAGCGCCGCGGCCATCGCCACCTGCGCGAGCCGCATCACCCGCATCGACACGCTGCTTAATCCGAATGCGGTGAAAGTAGTGTGTGACGCCGCCGGCCGAGCCTTGTACTTTTCTCGTGCGCCGATACCTTGGGCGCGCGACGCCTTTGCCGACGGCTGCACTGCACTGCCAGAAGGGCTGAACGCCCTGCACCACATCGGGCTGTATGCGTATCGGGCGAGCTTTCTGCGCCGTTTCACCACGCTTTCCCAAGGGCCTTTGGAACGATGGGAGTCGCTCGAGCAATTACGCGCGCTCGAGAACGGCCATGCCATCGCGGTACATGTCACGCCCCACCACCCGGCGGCGGGCGTCGATACCCCCGAGGATTTAGAACGCGTACGCCGCCGGTTTGCGCATCAGGTATAACCCGGAAAAACGGGTAATCCGCATGACACATACTGCATAAGTTGTTGCATTGCGGCATAATCCAGAACCATCCATTACCCAGGAGGAATACATGCGTTTGATTCTGCTAGGTCCACCCGGAGCGGGCAAAGGAACCCAGGCAGCCTTCATCACCGAAAAATTTGGCATCCCTCAGATTTCTACCGGCGATATGCTGCGCGCGGCCGTGAAGGCCCAGACACCCCTCGGTATCGAGGCAAAGAAAGTCATGGACGCCGGCGGGTTGGTTTCCGACGATCTCATCATTGGGCTCGTGCAAGACAGGTTGCAACAACCCGACTGCCAGCGCGGCTATCTATTCGACGGCTTCCCTCGCACATTGCCTCAAGCTGATGCCCTCAAGTCCGCAGAGATCCCGCTCGATTTCGTGGTGGAACTCGTGGTGCCTGAAGAGAACATCATCGAACGCATGAGTGGGCGACGCGTGCACCCGGCAAGCGGGCGCTCCTACCACGTCAAATTCAATCCGCCCAAGGTGGCGGATGTCGACGACGTCACCGGCGAACCCCTGGTTCTGCGTGACGACGACCGCGAAGAAACCGTAAGACATCGCCTGTCGGTCTACCGAGAGCAGACACGCCCCCTGGTCGATTATTATCAGAACTGGGCCGCTACCGACGATCCGGCCGCACCGGCCTACCGTCGCGTTGAGGGGCTGGGCTCCGTTGACGAGATCCGTCAGCGTATCGTTGAAGCCCTTGGCGCCTGAGTCGGGCAACGCCCGACATTCACCCGCATCAAAAAGAGAGCAGCAATGGAAATCAAGAACAAGGTATTCATCGTCACCGGTGGCGCATCCGGCCTAGGGGCCGGCGCAGTGCGCATGCTGGTGGCGAACGGCGGCAAAGCCGTAATTGCCGACGTCCAGGATGAAGCCGGTCAGGCACTGGCCCAAGAACTCGGCCAGGTCTTCGTGCATTGTGATGTCACCCAGGAAGCCGACGGCCAGGCAGCCGTCGACGCCGCCGTGAAGCTGGGCCCTCTGTTCGGCCTGGTGAACTGTGCCGGCATCGCACCCGCTGCGCGCACGGTCGGGCGCAAGGGGCCGCACGATCTCGGTATTTTTCAGAAGGTCATCAACGTCAACCTGGTGGGTTCCTTCAACATGATCCGCCTTGCGGCTACCGCCATGAGCGCAAACGAGCCGGAGCCCACAGGCGAACGCGGTGTGTTGATCAATACAGCGTCTGTCGCGGCCTACGACGGCCAAATCGGCCAGGCCGCGTATGCCGCATCGAAGGGCGGCGTCGTGGGCATGACCCTGCCCGTCGCGCGCGACCTGGCGCAAAGCGGCATCCGGTGCGTCACCATTGCGCCCGGCATCTTCGGCACGCCCATGATGTTCGGCATGCCGCAAGAAGTGCAAGATTCACTGGCCGCGAGCATTCCCTTCCCTTCGCGTCTGGGCACGCCCGACGACTACGCCAAGCTCGTTCACAGCATCGTGACCAACGACATGCTCAACGGTGAAACCATCCGTCTCGACGGTGCCATCCGCATGGCCCCGAAGTAATCTCGGGTTATGGGGCTCCTGCGTTCGGCGGCCACCGTCAGCAGTTTCACACTGCTGTCGCGCATCACCGGGCTGGTTCGTGATGTCCTGATCGCAAGGGCCTTCGGCGCCGGCCCCCTCACCGACGCCTTCTGGGTCGCGTTTCGCATACCCAACCTGTTACGACGCCTCTTCGCCGAAGGGGCGTTTTCGCAGGCGTTCGTGCCCATACTGGGCGAGCTGCGCAGCAACGCCGACCACGAAGAAGTGCGTACCCTGCTCGACCGGGTGGGGCTACTGCTCACTCTGGCGGTGATGGTAATCACCGTGTTGGGAATCCTGGGCGCCCCTTGGGTGGTCACACTCATGGCCAGCGGCATGCGCGCCGCCGAACGTCAATCCGAGTTCGAAGCCGCGGTGTGGATGACGCGCATGATGTTCCCCTACATCGTGTGCATGTCGCTGGTGGCCTTTGCTTCCGGGGTTCTGAACACCTGGAGCCGCTTTGCCATTCCCGCCATCACGCCGATTCTTCTGAATCTGAGCATGATCGCGGCCTGCCTTTTCCTAGTGGCTTGGTTCGATATCCCGATCTATGCACTGGCCGTGGGGGTCATGGTGGGCGGTGTGCTGCAACTTGTTGTGCAATGGGCCGCCCTGGCGCGCATGGGGTTGCTGCCGCGATTTCGTACCCGCGTTTCAGATAGCCGACGCGACCCCGTCGTGCGTCGTATATTGCGGCAAATGCTGCCCGCCATACTCGGGGTCTCGGTGGCGCAAATCTCGCTGCTCATCAATACCAATATCGCCACGTGGCTGCGCCCCGGCAGCGTGACCTGGCTGTCGTTCGCCGACCGGCTCATGGAGTTTCCCACGGCCCTGCTGGGCG
>CAZPYF010000096.1:0-8868 GCA_964590015.1 uncultured Burkholderiaceae bacterium | reverse complement strand
AGTACCAAGTTCACCTTGAGGCGCGATTCGATCTTGGTGATGTCGGTACGCTTCTCGTTCAGCAAGAAGGTTGCGACATCGACCGGCACCTGGGCATGCAATGCCGCCGTGCCTTCCTTCATGGCCTCTTCCTGTAGCAGGCGCAGCACATGCAGGGCGCTGGACTCGGCGTCGCGGATCACGCCGGTGCCGGTGCAGCGCGGGCATGTGATGTGAGAGCCTTCGTTCAGAGCCGGGCGCAGGCGCTGGCGCGACAGTTCCATGAGGCCGAAGCGCGAGATCTTGCCCATTTGAACTCGGGCACGGTCGAAGTGCAGCGCATCACGCAGGCGCTGTTCGACGGCGCGCTGGTTTTTGCTGTCTTCCATGTCGATGAAATCGATCACGATCAGCCCACCCAAGTCGCGCAAGCGCAGTTGGCGGGCCACTTCATCGGCGGCTTCCTGGTTGGTGCGAAGCGCGGTTTCTTCGATGTCGGCGCCCCGTGTGGCACGGGCGGAGTTCACATCAACCGCCACGAGCGCTTCGGTATGGTCGATGACCACCGAACCGCCTGACGGCAGTTGCACCGTGCGGGAATAGGCGGTTTCGATCTGGTGTTCGATCTGGAAGCGCGAGAAAAGCGGGACGTCGTCGCGGTACAACTTTACGCGTTGTACGTTGTCGGGCATGACCACGCTCATGAAAGCGGTGGCCTGCTCGAAGATGTCGTCAGTGTCGATCAGGATCTCGCCGATCTCGGGCGAGTAGTAGTCGCGGATGGCGCGGATGACCAGGCTCGATTCCAGATAGATGAGAATCGGCGCCTTGTTTTCGCGAGCGGCGCCGTCAATGGCACCCCAGAGCTGCATAAGATAGGAAAGATCCCACTGCAGTTCATCGACGCTGCGGCCGATGCCGGCGGTGCGGGCGATGATGCTCATGCCCTGCGGCACATCGAGCTGGTCCATCGTTTCGCGAAGTTCCTGGCGGTCTTCGCCTTCGACACGGCGCGAAACACCGCCGCCGCGCGGATTGTTGGGCATCAGGACAAGATAGCGCCCGGCCAACGAGATGAAGGTGGTGAGGGCGGCGCCCTTGTTGCCGCGTTCTTCCTTTTCGACCTGGATGATGATTTCCTGGCCTTCGTGCAGGGCGTCTTGAATGCGCGCGGAGCGCACATCAACGCCTTCCTTGAAGTAACTGCGAGCGACTTCCTTGAAGGGGAGGAAGCCGTGACGGTCTTCCCCGTAGTTGACGAAGCAGGCTTCCAGCCCCGGTTCGATCCGGGTGATGACGCCTTTGTAGATATTGCCTTTGCGCTGTTCACGCCCGGCGGTTTCTATGTCGAGGTCAATGAGTTTTTGACCGTCGACAATGGCAACGCGTAGTTCTTCTTGGTGCGTTGCATTGAACAACATCCGTTTCATGAGTGCGATTCTCCGTAGTCATGGCGCACCGATCATCGGCGCACGACCGCGGGTCACTCGGTGTGGGGCAGGGAGTTCGCAGTAAGAAAAGGGGGCTGACGGACGTAGATCACCTATGCCCCCCGTTTGTCAGGATGGCACGGCGCACCGGAGTAACCGGGTGCGCGGTTCGGTCAGCACAGGGGTCAAGTTCACTGTAGTGGTTGACGGACTAAAAAGTGGCTGGAACGGCAGACGCGTTGCCGCGGCTGGTGCAATATACGAATGACAAATTCTGCAGAAACTCATTGCCGCACGCGGCGATCGGCTTTAGGCATGCAGCGGGCATTGTGATCTTCCGCTGCCATGCGACATTTCCGATTCCGGCGACCTAATGACCCAGAAGCTGAAAGTGGGGCAGTACAATGGAGCCTGTTCGCCCAACGGAGACGCACCCTTGCATCTCTACGCTGGCGGTTTTTTCAGCTTCTATAGGCTGACGCGATTATATGCCTCTTTCCCCCTCGCGTAAAACGGTCATTCCTGCCGGATCGCGACCGTCCGTGCGCATGCTCACCATCGACGAAGCGTCGGCTGGGCAGCGTGTCGACAACTTCCTTTTGCGGGTCTGCAAGGGTGTACCCAAAAGTCACATTTACAAGGCCATTCGCGGCGGTGAAGTGCGGGTCAACAAAGGCCGCATTCAGGCCGATTACCGGCTGGCTTCCGGCGATGTGATCAGGGTGCCGCCCCTGCGCCTACCGGCGCCCGACGAGCGGCACGTGCCCCCAGGAAGCTTTCCGGTGGTTTTTGAAGACGACGCCATCGTCGTCATCGACAAGCCCGCGGGTGTGGCCGTGCATGGCGGCAGCGGCGTCTCGTTCGGCGTCATCGAACAGATGCGTGCGGCGCGGCCCGATGCGCGCTTTCTGGAGCTGGCCCACCGGCTCGACCGCGAAACATCGGGGTTGCTGATCATCGCCAAGCAGCGCAAGGCGCTGGTGGCGCTGCACGACATGATGCGCGAAAGCGTGGGTCGCAAGCTGTATCAGGCGCTGGTGGCGGGCGATTGGGTGAACGACCGGCAGCATATTCGCAAACCGCTGCTGAAGTGGCTTACGGCCCAAGGCGAGCGGCGCGTGCGGGTCGACCCGGAAGGCAAGGCGGCCCACACCATCATTAATTGTTTGAAGCGGTTCGGGCGCTACACGCTGGTCGAGGCGGAATTGCGCACCGGTCGCACCCATCAGATCCGCGTGCATCTGGCCTCGAGCGGATACCCGATCGTCGGAGACGACAAGTACGGCGTCGACGCCGTGCGCGAGCAGTTCGTGCGTATGGGTTTCAAGCGCATGTTCCTGCATGCGGCGCGGCTCGAGATTCCACACCCGCTAACCGGCGAGGCCCTGATCTTCCAGGCGCCCCTGCCTGCGGCGTGTGTCGACATTCTGAAAGTTCTGGAGCGAGAGAAGTGAAGCGATACAAGGCAGTGATTTTTGACTGGGACGGCACGGTGATGGATTCCACCGCGTGCATCGCGGGCGCCATTCAATCGGCCTGCGTCGATCTCGCGCTGCCCGTTCCCTCCGATGAAGAAGCCAGCTGGGTCATTGGGCTATCGCTCGACCGTGCGTTGCAGCGCTGCGCGCCCACCTTGCCGGCTGAGCGCATTCCCGAGTTTACAGAGCGCTATCGCCATCATTTCTTCCAGCGCGATCAGTCGCTCACCATGTTCGAGGGCGTGGTGCCCATGTTCGATGATCTGAAATCTCGCAACGCGCGCCTGGGTGTGGCGACCGGCAAGTCGCGCTTGGGGCTCGATCGGGTGCTTCAGGCACAGCAGCTGGCCGATCGCTTCGATTACACCCGATGCGCCGACGAGGCTCAGGGTAAGCCGCATCCGGCCATGCTGTTCGACATCATGGAACGGCTGCAGCTCGAGCCCGAGGAAGTCGTGATGGTGGGCGACACTACGCACGACATTCAGATGGCGGCCAGTGCGGGGGTCGACAGCATGGCGGTCACCTATGGTGCGCATAGCGAGCGTACACTAGCGGTGTCGGAGCCCACTGTCATGGTATCCAGCGTTCGCGAAATGCACGGATGGCTGGTCGAACGTCTCTGAGAGCGGGCGGGCCGGCGCCGTAAGGCGCTTCAATATCAGGAGCCGGGCATGGCACGATTCCGTATTCCGCAGATTCCCGCATCCGAAATCACGCCGGAGGCCGTCTGGGCCGAGCGCCGCAACTGGCTGAAGCAAGCCATCGCGCTAGGCGCCTTGGGTGCCACCACACCGGCGGCATGGGGTGCGCGAGGGCCCGATAGCGCCATGCCTGCGCTACCTGGAACCAGCAACGCCGAGTATTCCGTGATCGACAAGCCTACGGAATGGGGCGACATCACCGGCTACAACAACTTCTACGAGTTTGGCACCGGCAAAAGCGACCCGCAGCGCCATGCTCACCGCATGCAGACGGACCCCTGGGCCGTTGAGGTCGAAGGCGAAGTATTGAAGCCGCGCAAGTTCGACATCGACGAGTTGCGCAAGCTCGCGCCTATGGAAGAACGCGTGTATCGGCTTCGGTGCGTCGAAGCCTGGTCGATGGTGATTCCCTGGGTGGGTTACCCGCTGTCTGAGCTGTTGCGCCGGGTTGAACCCACGGGCAACGCGCGCTACGTCACCTTTGAAACGGCTCTGCAGCCCGACGCCATGCCAGGTGTGTCGCGTCGCATACTCGACTGGCCCTATGTCGAGGCGCTACGTATCGATGAGGCCATGCACCCTCTGACTCTGCTGGTGTTCGGCCTGTACGGCAAAGTTCTGCCCAATCAGAACGGCGCACCCCTGCGCCTGGCCGTGCCCTGGAAATACGGCTTCAAGTCGGGCAAGTCCATCGTTCGCATTCGCCTTGTCGAAGCCATGCCACGCAGCAGCTGGATGGTGGCTGCGCCCACCGAATATGGCTTCTATGCCAATGTGAATCCCGATGTGCCGCATCCGCGCTGGAGCCAGGCTACTGAGCGCCGCATCGGCGATCATCTCTTCGCCCCACGTGTGAAGACCCGTATGTATAACGGTTACGGTGAACAGGTGGCGTCGATGTATGCAGGCATGGATCTGCGTCGTGACTTCTGAAGCGGCGCGGCTAAGTCGGCGTTGGGCGCCCGCCCAGGTCAGTCGCTTCAAGCCGCTGGTGTTCCTGCTCTGCCTCTACCCGGTCTTTCGCTGGTTCTACCTCGCGTTCAGTATCGAGGGGCTCGGCGCGAATCCGCCCGAATACTTGATCCGTTCCACCGGTATCTGGGCCATCGTCATGCTGTGGCTCACTCTATGTGTGACCCCGGTGCGGCGGCTGTTGAAGCAGCCGGCTCTTGTTGGGGTGCGGCGCATGCTGGGCCTGTTCAGCTTTTTCTACACCGCCTTGCATGTGCTGGGGTGGGCGTACTGGGAGCGCGGGTGGTCGTTATGGGAAATGGCCCTCGACATTGTGCAGCGCACATTCATCTGGGTAGGTGTGCTCGCCACCGTACCGATGCTGCTTCTGGCGCTGACTTCAACGCGCGGCTGGATGCGGCGCCTGGGCTCGGGCTGGCAGCGCCTGCACGCGTCTATATACGCTATTGCGCTGTTGTCAGTGTGGCATTTCTGGCTGGTGCGCAGCGGCAAGGTCGACTATCGCGAGCCGGTGATATATGGCGTGATCCTGGCGGTGATTCTGGGCGGGCGGTTTTTCCTGCGCCGCCCGTGATCACGGCAGGGAATCCAGTATGGCCAGTGTTTCCGCGTCGGGCTTGCCGTCATGGCGAGCGGGCCGGTAACGCATCTGGAAGGCGCTCATAACCCGCTCCGTGGCTCTGTCGAGCACGCCCGTGGCTGGCACCAGATACCCGGCGCGGCGCAGCTTTTCCTGAATTACCAGTATTGAAGGCAGCGGGCGTCGCCGGTACTGCTCGGTGAGCCGCTGCGCTTGCGCTTCGTCGTACCATCGGCCCAGGCCGGCGTCGGCCAGCTGCTTCCACGGGAAAGCGGGGCCCGGATCCTGTTTGCGTTGCGGCGCGATGTCGCTATGGCCCACGATATTGCGGGCGTGAATCTGGTGGCGAGCCACAATGTCGCGCAGCAGCGTGATCAGTGTGTTGATCTGCGCCGGTGAGTAAGGCTGCCACCCTTGATCGGTGGGGCCGCTGTTCACGATCTCTATGCCGATCGAGGCCGCATTCAGATCGCTACGGCCATACCACTCGCTTTCACCGGCATGCCACGCGCGTCGGCTCTCATCTACCAGTTGATAGACCTTGGGAGGCGTTTCATCAGTGATCAGGTAATGGCTACTGACATTGCGCTTCGACAGAATCTCGAGCGAGCGCGGCGTGTCAGCCACCGTGTAATGCAAGACCACCACCGAGACCCGGCTGCTGTGGCTCACCGCCTGAATGCTGCGATCGATGTTAAGGGTGCCAGGCGCGGGCCCGGCACAACCGGCTAGCAACGCTGCAGAGGCAAGCGTTGTGGCGAGTGCCCAGCGCCGCGTGGTCAGCGTGCCGCCAGAAACAGAAATAGGGTGGGCTGCTTGTCGAGCTCGGGCGCGGGTTGCTGCTTCCACTGGGCGATGCTGCGGGTGTGTATCCATTCGTCGGCGGTAGTAAGGGCGCGCGCCACACAGAGCTGGGTGTCGCCCTTCAGCGATTGCAACAGGCTCTGGAACATGGCGGCGTTCCGATAGGGGGTTTCGATGAAGAGCTGGGTCTGGGAATGTTGGCGCGAGGCGGCCTCCCAGGCTTTGAGGCTGCGTGCCCGTTCATCGGGCTTCACCGGCGCGTAGCCATGGAATGTGAAGCGCTGGCCGTCGAGGCCGCTGGCCATCAGACCCAGCAAGATCGAGGAAGGCCCCACCCATGGGGCGACCTTAAGGCCGATGGCGTGCGCGATGGCCACCGCCCGCGCGCCCGGGTCGGCCACCGCAGGGCAGCCGGCTTCAGAAACCAGCCCGATCTCGCCGCCGCGACGCAAGGGCTCGAGCCACTGGCGCATCTGGGCGTCACTTGTCTTGCGGTCGAGCACGTGAACGGTGATCTCTTGCAGCGGGCGAGTGGTACCCACGAGCTTCAGAAAGGCCCGGGCTGTCTTGGCGTTCTCGGCAATATAGGTATCGAGCCGGCCTGCCAGCACTTGAACATCGTGAGGTAGCCAGGAAGAGGGCGGGGCGTCGCCGAGCCCCACAGGAATCAGATGTAGCGTGCCCGGCGCGTGCGCCGCGCCCGGTTGCGCGCTCATACGCCCACCTCTGTGGCAGCCAACAGCGGGTTGACGCCGAAGCTGCGCAACATGCGCGCAAGGGCAATAAGCGGCAGGCCGATGATGGCCGTGGGGTCGTCGGAATGCATGGCGTCCATGAGAGCAATACCCAGGCCTTCGGCCTTGGCGCTGCCTGCGGTGTCGTAGGGCCGTTCACGCAGCAGATAGTGTGTGATCTCGTCGGTATCGAGCTCGCGAAATCGGCAGGTGGTGATGACGTCGTCGAAAATCTCGCGCCGGCCGTCGGTGACGCATAGTGCGCTGTGGAACTCGACACTACGCCCGCTGAGCAGCTGTAGCTGGCTCAAGGCCGCCTCATGGCTGCCGGGTTTGCCGATGGATCGCCCGTCGAATGTGGCGACCTGATCGGCCCCAATGACCAGCGCGCCCGGCTGTTGGCGCGCCACAGCGGCGGCCTTGGCGCGCGCCAGGCGCAGGGCGAGGGCTGCGGGCGCCTCCTGCGGCAGCGGGGTTTCGTCGACCTGGGGTGAAATGGCGATGAAGGGCAGGCCGAAGCGTTTGAGCATGTCCTGACGATACGGCGAGCTTGAGGCTAGAATGAGACGCATGGATAGTTGAAGCCGCTGGGTGAATTGACTCGAAGTGTGCCAAACAGCTATTATTCTACGTTTTCTTCGTGCTTTAAACCGAACGCATGCGCAAGGCTTTTTCGCGGGTGGATGTCTGGCAACTGGCTCGCACGCAAGGCGAGCAAGAGGGTAGCGCCGCGCTTAACGAATTCGTGCGCCTGCTTAGCGACTTGCCCGAGCAGCCGGCGCGTATGGTGCAGTGGCAGCTTGCCGGTGAAACCGACTCGCACGGCCGCCCGTTCCTGAACGTGCATGCCCACACCACTCTGGTGCTCGAGTGTCAGCGTTGCCTGACATTGTTCGACTATTCGCTACAAGCTCACACGCGTGTGCAGCTGGTTAAGACCGAAGAAGAGCTCGCCGATGAATCGGTGGAAGAAGATCCGGATGTACCGGATCGGGTGCTGGGGTCCGCGCACTTCGATGTGCTCGCGTTCGTCGAAGACGAATTGATCCTGGCTTTACCCTATGTGCCCAAGCACGAAGTTTGTCCGTCGTTGCCCGACGAGCTGGAATCAGCTCAAGGCAGCGATTCCCGTCGCCCATCACCGTTTTCGGTGCTGAGCGAACTCAAGAAAGATTGATTTAACAGGAGTCCTCCATCATGGCCGTTCAGCAGAACAAGAAAAGTCCGTCGAAGCGCGGCATGCATCGTTCGCACGACGCACTGGTCAACCCCCCAACGGCCATCGAGCCGACCACGGGCGAACTGCATCTGCGCCACCACATCAGCCCCAACGGGTTCTACCGTGGCCGCAAGGTGCTCAAGACCAAGAACGACGAATAATCGTTTGTCGGCGCATCCACACGCGACCGGGACGCTTCTCTAGATGTCTTCGGCATCCATCAGCATAGCGGTAGACTGCATGGGCGGTGATCATGGCCTTTCGGTCACCATTCCGGCCGTCGTGCTATTTGCCCGGCAGTTTCCCGACACGCGGTTTTTGCTGGCGGGTAACGCCGAGGCCATTGTCGAGGCGCTCGACCGGGAAGGCGTGCGCGCGGCGTCGTGGTACGAAGTGCTGCCTGCCTCCGAGGTCGTGCTGATGGACGACACGGTTGAAGTTGCGCTGCGCCGCAAGAAAGACTCCTCCATGCGGGTCGCCGTCCAGGCCGTCAAAGACGGCCGGGCCGGCGCCTGCGTGTCGGCGGGCAATACCGGCGCGCTCATGGCCGTGTCGCGCTACTTGCTCAAAACACTCGACGGTATCGACCGTCCGGCCATTTCCACCACTATTCCCAACGTCAAGGGCGGCGGCACCACGGTGCTCGACCTCGGCGCCAATGTCGATTGCACGGCCGAGCATCTTCTGCAGTTCGCCATCATGGGTACCGCTCTCGTGGGCGCGCTCGATGAGCGCCGGCAACCTACGGTCGGTCTGCTCAATATTGGTGAAGAAGTCATCAAAGGCAACGAGGTGGTCAAGCAGGCGGCCGAGCTCCTTCGCAAGAGTGGTCTGAACTTCTATGGAAACGTGGAAGGCGACGACATCTGCAAGGGGACGGTGGACGTCATCGTATGCGACGGCTTCGTGGGAAACGTGGTGCTGAAATCCATGGAAGGCGTGGCCCGCATGGTGGCATCCATGATGCG
>CAZPYF010000095.1:0-8906 GCA_964590015.1 uncultured Burkholderiaceae bacterium | reverse complement strand
TAGGGGGAACGAGGAAGCCGGTTTTGCCGTCGACAACGGTGTATTTAATGCCGCCTGTGGCCGACCCGACTACAGGGCGGCGGCATGCCATCGCCTCGATAGGCGTGATGCCAAAGGGCTCGTACCACGGTGTTGTTACGAAGACGTTCGCAGCGCTGTAGTATCGGCTCAACACATTCCGCCCGCGGCTGCCCGTGAACTCGACGTAGTCGGCAACATCCTCGTCGCGCGCCACGCGAACGAGGCGCTCGAATTCTTCGACATCGCCGCCGCTGCCCGAGAGCTGACCGCCCACCACGCATAGTCGGGCATCCACACCATACGAATGGCGCAGACGGGCGAGCGCCTGGATGACGTTGTCGATTCCTTTGCGACGCACCATTCGGCCCAGCTGCAGCAGATAGAAGGTATCGGGTTCCCATCCGAGCAACTGGCGCGCAGCGTGCATTTCAAGAGGCGCGAGCTCATCCGGGTCGTAGCCGCAGGGCACCATGCTGATGCGCTCTGGGTCGGCGTTGTACAGTTCAACCAGGTCGAGTTCGTCTTGTGGGCATTCGGCGACGATGCAATCCGCCTCTCGAACGATTTCTTCTTCAATGGCAAAGCGGCGATCAGAGAAATGATCATGCTCGGCCTGATGGAGGCGGCGCACCTTTCCCAGCGCGTGAAACGTGACGGCCAGCGGCGTATCAGTGTGCCGCGCCAGAGGCAGTGAAGCCATGGCCGACATGAAGAAATTGGCGTGAATCACGTCGTAGTGCATGCCTTGATCGCGCACATACGAGAGCATGTACTCGGCGAACGTGTCCATATACGGCAGCAAGGCTTCCTTCGGAAGCGTTTCGGCCGGGCCGGCGGGAACATGTATGACGCGTACGTTGTCATCCCATTCCATCTATGCCGACAAATAGGGGCTATCGAGCCGCGTGAAGACATCAACGCAGTGCCCCATGCGCGCGAGTTCGCGGGCGACATTCGCCACGTAAACATTCTGCCCACCGCTGTCGACACCGCCCAGCTGAGCCAGCGGGGACGCATGTTCGCTAACGATTGCGATTCTTTGCATGCTTTTTCTCCGTTAGAGGTATCTAGGGCAGGCGTTTTGTCCCCCGCGACACGCATTTTTTAAGCATCCTACGGCGTTGCCGCCTGCAAACTACATGCCCGTCATTGACCAGGCCCAGGGCTATACTCGGCGGGTCCTGACTCCGCCTTGGCCGTACCAAGTGGTGTCACCTGCGTCGCTGTACCTGAAGGAAGTCCCATGTCTAGCTTGCCCCCTTGCCCTGAATGCCAGTCCGAGTACACCTATGAAGACGGGCCGCTCTACGTCTGCCCGGAATGCGCTCATGAGTGGAGCGCTCAGAGCGCCGTATCGGCGGAGCCCGACGAGAAGGTGTGGAAAGATTCCGCCGGCAACGTGCTGCAGGACGGCGACACGGTCACCGTGATCAAGGATCTGAAACTAAAGGGGTCGGGCGGCACCGTGAAGATCGGCACAAAAGTGAAGAACATTCGCCTCGTCCATGGCGACCACGATATCGACTGCAAGATCGACGGCTTCGGGCCGATGAGCCTGAAATCGGAGTTCGTGCGCAAGGTCTGATTCCCCAGCACGATTCCCACATGCCTGCGGACTCAAATACCGGTCACGATTTACGCGCTGCGCTGACCTTAGTGGCCGTAGGCGTCTGCGCGGCCCTGCATGTCTGGAAGCTGCCGCCCGCCCTGCCTGCGCTGCAATCGCAGCTCGGCCTGAACCTTGTCGAGTCGGGGTTTCTGCTTTCGATTGTGCAGCTTGGCGGCATGCTGCTTGGGCTGCTTATTGGGCTTGCCGCAGTGCGCATCGGCCTGCGACGCTGCGTCATGGCCGGACTGGCCTTACTTGCGGTCGCATCTGCGGCCGGAACGCGCTTCGACACGGCCGGCGCCATGATGCTGTTTCGAGGCATCGAAGGTTGCGGATTCCTGATGGCTGCCATGCCGGTTCCGTCGCTGCTACGGCGCCTGGTTCCTCCGTCGCATCTCAGCCGAATCATGGGTCTGTGGAGCTGCTACATGCCCTTGGGCACCGTCATTATTCTCATTACGGGTGCATGGGTGCTAAGCGTGGCCGATTGGCAGACACTCTGGCTCTTGCTAGCGGCGCTTACCGCAGGCATGTTGCTGCTAGCGTGGCGGTGGGTGCCGGCGGATAACGCGGCCGCACGTGCCGCCACGGCGCAAGGCAGCGTCGCAGCGGGCCCGTGGCGCATGATTCGGCAAACGTTAGGTTCCAAAGCCGTCTGGCTGGTGGCCTTAACGTTTGGCATGTATTCCGCGCAGTGGATCGCCATCATTGGGTTTCTTCCCACAATCTACGCGGCGGCGGGCATAAGCGGAACGACCGCAGGCGCGCTCACCGGGCTGGTGGCAGGGGCCAATATCATCGGTAATCTGGCCGCGGGGCAGCTCATTCATCGTGGCCTGGCACCGCATCGGCTGATCGTGATCGGATTTGGCACCATGATCGCCTGTGCGTATGCCACCTTCGGCGCAGGCTTACCGGCCGTACCGCAATTTGTGGCCGTGGCGCTGCTGTCGGCGGTGGGCGGCTTGATCCCGGCCACCTTGTTTGTCTTGGCGATCGCCGTCGCGCCCACCCCGCAAACCACCACCACTACGGTGGGCTGGCTACAACAGTGTTCCTCGCTGGGCCAGTTTGTGGGGCCGCCGGTCGTGGCCTGGGTGGTGAATGTTACCGGCGGCTGGCAATCGACTTGGCTGGCAACCGGCGCCTATGCCGCTGTGGGTATCGTGTTAGCGCTGGCGCTGGGCAGAACGATACGCCCGGCTGAAGTATGCTGATACGTGGCTCAACCGCATTGCACAATAATCACGCCATGACGCAAACAACGATAGACGAAACACGGGTGTCTCCAGAATTTGAAATGGTCAGGGCAGCCATCACCTCACGCCGCAGCATCCGCGCCTTTCTTCCGACCCCTGTTGCTCCTGACCTAATCAACGAGCTGCTACGTCTTGCCGGCACCGCACCGAGTGGCAGCAATATTCAGCCTTGGGGCGTTCATGTGATTACCGGTGCAGCGCGTGACCGCCTTTCGGCCGCTCTGCTGGCCGCACATGAATCCGGCGAGCCGGGCGGGCGCGAATACGAGTACTACCCTAGAAACTGGCGCAGCCCGTACATCGACCGACGTCGTGCAACGGGCTGGGGGTTGTACGGCCTGCTGGGCATCGAAAAGGGCGATCGCGAATCAACGAGTCGCCAGCTTGGCCGCAACTATGAATTTTTCGGCGCTCCGGTGGCATTGATCTTCACCATTGATCGCGACATGGAGACCGGAAGCTGGCTCGACTACGGCATGTTCCTGCAGAACATCATGATCGCAGCACGAGGCTGCGGCCTGCATACCTGCCCCCAGGCAGCGCTGTCGAATTACCCTGGCATCGTGAAGGATCATTTGGGCATCGGCGACGACAAGATCATTATGTGCGGAATATCGCTGGGTTACGCCGACACCAACGATCCGATCAACTCGTACCAGCCCGAGCGCATCCCGCTTAGCGCTTACGTGACGCATCACGATAAGTGAAGCAGCCGCCGCCTCAGTTCGCCGGCTTCACGCCTTTGCAGTCAGAACCCTGCCAATTCGCCTCATGCTTCATGTCGAACTCCACCGGCTGGCCTTTGTACGTGCCTTTCACACTGGCCTCGCTCATGAAGTGCTTGGGGGTGGCATCCCAGATGCGACCGTTCCCACTCCACTCGCCCTGCGGATTCGTGCAGACGAAGGAAAATTGCCCGGTGCCTGCGGCTTCCTTCCATTGCAGCTCACTGCATTGAATGTCGTGTTCGGCGAGCTGCGGTTTGATATCGCGACGCGCCATTTCGGGTGTGAGGCATTGCCGGATGACGGTGGGCAGCGCCACACCGGCTCCGCCCAGCATTTGTTGCATCTGCTTGCGCTGGCTCTCGGGCAGATTCTTCAGAGCCTGCTCCATACCCAGTGCCATGGAAGCCAAGCGGGAACCTTCGACCAATCGTAGTTCCCACAAGCCGGGCTCGCGGTCGGCAAGCGGCGTCTGCGCCAGCGATACTGCGGCCGGCGCCAGGCTAGCGGACAGCGCCAGAAATGAAGAAAACAGTAAACGGCGCACAATGCATCTCCCAAAAAACAGCGGGCCGCACAACGTCTGGCCCTGGATCCGCTCGACTGAGCATATGGCATGCCTGTGTGGAGGCCCGCGCATCTGGCGTGCGCGCGTACGGCGCGAAACGCCTAACGCGACGGCTGCGCGCCGCGCTCTCCGGCTCGCGCCAGCACGACGCCACACAAAATGATGGGAACCGCCATCAGCATGTAGCCGACTCCGAGACTATTGGTCAGGTCACTGACGAGCCCAAATGCGGCCGGCACCAGCAGTGTGCCAAAGAAGGTGACTGATAGCGCTCCACCCGTAGCCGTGCCGGCCATACCTGCCGGGGCCAACCGCGCGACCGCCGCCAGGTAAACCCCATTCCAACCTGTAGCCGCCGCGCCAAAGAGCGCGGCTAACAACAGCACCCAGGATAACTGGGCATGTTCGGAGAGCAGGCCCGTCGCGATCGTGCCCAGGGCCATCATGCCCGATAAGGCGACAAGCGTGCGTGTGGCGCCCAGGTAGCGATCAGCGATGTAACCCCAAACGATACGGCCGACGATTCCTCCGACTTGCGCTGTGGATAACGCTATGCCGGCCAAAATCAGACTGTAATGCAGCTCGGTATGCAGATAGGTCACCAGGTATGCCGCCAGGCACAGCTGCATGCCCGAGAAAACGAATGATGTCAGCGCGAGCCGCCGCAGGCCGGCATGGGCCAGCACCATCCTTAACGGCCGCAGCAGCCCTCCGATACGCATCGGTGAGCCCGGCACGCAGTCGACGTCATGGCTGGCGTGTAGGGGCTGTGCCAAGAACACGCACAGCAGGCACAGCACCAATACGAGTGCGAGCGCGGCGGCAGGCCCCGCCTGTAACGTGATGGGCGGCGCCACCAGCCCGGCCAGCATGCCGCCCACGGGTACGCCCGTTTGCTTGATCGAGAATACGAGGCTCGCACGGTGGGCGGGGGTACTAATCGCCAGCAGATGCGAGCTCGCGGGCGTAATGGGGCCGTAACCCAAGCCTATAAGGAAAGCGCCGGGCGCAACGACCCAGACTGACGGCAGCATGACGAGCGCCAGCCCCACCGAGCACAACACCAGGCCGCCTTGGCTCACGCGTATGGCGCCATAACGACGCACCATCTGCCCGGACATCAGGCTTGCGATGATGGCGCCCACATAGACCAGCACCACATATGCGGCCAACAACGACACCGATACCTCGATACGCCCGGCAAACGCCGGTGCAATCGCGGGTATCGTGAGAACCGCCATCGACACCATGGCTTGAATAGCCAGTGTCACCCCCAATACCCGCCACGTATCACCTGGCGGCCGTTTGCCTACATTCATTCGTCGTGCGCCTGCTGGTTATAGAGAATCGCGCACAACCTTACTCCTTTTCTGCAGGTTCGGTGGGCGCGTCGCCTCGACCGGCGCGCGATCCGTGCTCGTTCGCGTACACCCAGGTGAACTCGGCGCCCAGCAAAAACACCTGAGCCGCGTAATAGACCCATAGCAGAACGACCACCAGCGAGCCCGCTGCGGCGTAAGCGGAAGCCACTGAGCTCTTGCCGACATACATGCCAATCAGCAGTTTGCCGATTTCGAATAGCAAGGCCGTAACGGCGGCGCCGGTCCAGACGTCTTTCCATGCGACATCAACCTGCGGCATGAACTTAAAGATCATGGCGAAGAGCACGGTGAGAATGCCGAATGAAACCACGATGTTCAAGACGTGCAGTATCGCTTCCCAACCCGGCAGCATGCCTCCGACCCAGCCGCCTAAGGCCGCCAGCATGGTACTGATGACCAGCGATACAAGAAGAAGAAATGCCAATGAAAGAACCAGGCCGAACGACAGTAGTCGCGCTCGAATAAGCTTCCAGATGCCGGTTGTCTTTTCCTGAGCCGGCGCCTTCCAGATACGATCAAGCGCACTCTGCAGTTCGGCAAAGACCCGCGTCGCCCCGATGGTTAGAAACACGATACTGACGATCGTCGCGAATATGCCTTGCCCCGTTTCGACGGCACTACTGCTGACCACGCCTTCTATGGCTGCCGCGCCGTTATCGCCCACTACGCCACCCACCTGGCGCATCAGCTCGCCGCGCACGGCCTCTTCGCCCCAGAAGAAACCGGCAACGCCGATGACAATGAGCATTAAGGGCGCAAGTGAGAACACCGTATAAAACGCAATGGCGGCACCGATACTGGAGGCATAGTCATCGAGCCATGCCTGTACCGATTTCTTGGCCAGCCGATAAAAGCGCTTCGCAGCCATGGGTGGTTTTCCTGATGTGATCTCGTAGATCGAGATCCCGCCCATGCAAGCTTCATTCCCGCCTAGCGGTGCGGCGCCTCGCCGCGCGCACGTGCCGCGAGCACCCGGCTCGCCTGCCAGGTGCTCATGCACAGCACGGCGCCACCTACCGTGCCCCAGCCCAGGCCCAGCGCGCTATGGTAGAGCAGCGGCGCCACGAAGCCCGATACGAGCGCAAAGATGAGCATCTGCATAGTGCTTTGCAGCGACGAAGCAAGCCCTCGCATGCTTGGGAAGGTATTAAGCGTGACGACGGTCATGCCGGGTAACGCCATCGACATCCCGAGCCCATAGACCAGAATCGGAACCACCGCCCACGGAACCGCGGCAACGAAAAAGAGGTTGTAGAGCAGGTTCATGAGCGAGCCTGTGGCCATGATGCCAAGGCCAAGCCAAATCATGCGGGCCGGATCAACGCGGCCGGCGCAGCGCGAGCTGATCATCGAGCCGGCCACCATACCGCCGATGAAGGGCAGGAAGAGCCAACCGAAGGCGGTTTCAGGCAGGCCCAGTATGTCGATGACAAACTTCGCCGCCGACGAGATATACAGGCCGAAGCCCGAGAACGCGAACCCCACGGCCATGATGGCCAACAAGAACTGCACGTTGCGTAGCGCGGTGAAGTAGTTACGCAAAATGGCGCCCAACTTCATGGGCTGGCGCGCCGAAGCAGGTAAGGTCTCGGGCAACACGCGCCAGCTGGAATAGATGAGCATGGCGGTGAAGAGGGCGAGCATCACGAAGATCGCACGCCACCCCACATACGTGCTTAGGTAGCCGCCCGCAATTGGCGCAATGGCCGGGGCGACGCTGAACACCATGGCAATATTGGCGAACAGCCGCTGCGCCTCCGGGCCGTGGTAACGATCGCGTACCAGCGCCTGACCCACCACGCGCCCTGCACCGGCAGAGCACCCCTGCAGACCCCGAAAGAACAGCAACCAGCCATAAGACGGCGCGAGCGCCGAGCCGACTGACCCGATTCCGAATATCACTAACGACGCGATGATGACCGGGCGGCGACCGAAGGTGTCGGAAAGCGTGCCCCAGAACAGGCTCATTACCGCAAAGCTCAGCAGATAGACGCTAAGCGTGTGCTGCATCAGTACGTCTTCCACACCGAAGTCGGCGGCGATTCTGCCGAATGCGGGCAGGTACGTATCAATAGCAAACGGCCCCAACATCGCGAGGCCCGCGAGCATGAGGGTAAGGGTGCGGATCGTAGGCATGAAGGAGGGGAAAACGGGCGCGCCTCGAGGGAATCCCGGAGGCCAAACGATGTTACCACGGGGGTTTAGGGCGAACGAGCCGCCTCGTTTCCTGCGCCCGACATACCGCCGAAGGCCTTTTTAAGATGCTCGACAAAGCAATGCACCGCGAGCGGAACACGCGGCGAAAAGGGGCGCAATGCCAAAATATGAGCACCGAAATACCCCTGCACATCCCACTCCGGTAGCACGTGCTCAAGGGATTCGCCGCCGTCGTCCGAGACACTGAAGTCAGGCAAAAGGCCCACACCCCCGCCCGACAAAATCACTTCTCGCAGCACCTCGCTGTTGTTGGCGGCAAAGGGGCCCGTGACATCAACGTAGACCGTTTCTTGCGAGCCCTCGCGGCGAGTAAAGCCCAAGCTGCGAGAACTGCCCATGTACAGCACGCACTCATGTTCGGCGAGGTCGGCGGGATGAGCCGGTCGCCCACGGCGCTCAAGGTAGTCTTCGGTGGCCACCAGCAGCGAGACACTACGGGCGAGTTCCCACACCACGTAGTCATCTGGGATATGGCGAACATGGCGAATGGCTAAGTCGAATCCTTCATGCGCTAGATTCACCAGCCGGTCGGTGAGCTCCAGCTCAAGGCGCACCTGCGGGTATTGCCGCAGAAACGTTCCCAGAAACGGGCTGATGTGCTGGCGGCCAAGGGCGACCGGCGCCGTGACACGCAGTGTGCCGCGGGGCGTGCCTGTGAGGTCGTGAGCCGCGTGGAAACTCGACGTAATACGCGCAAAGGCCGGTGTCACATCGTCGACCAACTGCCGACCCGCCTCGGTCAGCGTGACCCTGCGGGTGGAGCGCCGCACTAGCGGCACACCCACCGACCGTTCCAGCGCGGCAATACGCATGCTGGCCGACGAGCGCGAAATGCCCAAACGCTCGGCCGCCTGAACAAAGCTGCGGGTTTCGGCCAGCACCGTCAAAAGGTGCATATCGGAGAACGGTGCAGTGTGTTGTGTGCTCATCGAGCGCCTATTCGTCGAAAATTTTGAACACTGTATTGAACTCTACCCCGTAGATGCAAGCGGCAGAGCCCAATAGACTGTCTTGCATGTTGCCGCAGCTTCGTGCGGCTGCGTAACCATTCAGGAGAAGACAATGGGAAACCCTCACGAGAACACCACGCTGGCGAGCATCGGCCATTGGATCGGCGGCAAGCTC
>CAZPYF010000094.1:0-8952 GCA_964590015.1 uncultured Burkholderiaceae bacterium | reverse complement strand
AGGCGTGGGTGCACGAGCGCAGCGCAAGTGCTGGCGCGAAACCCGACAGCGACGCGAACGCTACAGCGCAGTGTCGAGCAACATCATAAGAACAAAACCCATCATGAGCCCGCCAGTGGCCCACGATTCATGGCCTTGCCGATGCGACTCCGGAATGATTTCGTGGCTGATCACAAACAGCATTGCGCCGCCGGCCGCAGCAAGCCCCCACGGCAACAACGACGCCGACAAGGCTACCACCAGCACGCCGAACATGGCCATGATCGGTTCAATCAAACCGGTGAATGCGGCAACTCCCACCGCCACGCCTTTGCCATAGCCCACGCCTCGCAGCGCAAGGGCCACCACAAGCCCTTCCGGCAAATCTTGAATCGAAATACCCATCGCTAGCGCGCTGGCAGCCTGGGCATTCGCGCCGGCGAATGCCACACCTATGGCCAGCCCTTCCGGCACGTTGTGCAACGCGATCGCGATCACAAAGAGCCAGACCCGCTTGATTTGCCGTGACCGACTGCCTTCCAGACCTTTAATAAAGTGCTCGTGCGGCAATTTTCGATCGATCAGCAACAGGACCCCCGCCCCGACCAATATGCCCGCACCCGTAATGGCGCCGGCGCCCCACTCACTGGCACCGAGTTCGCCAGCGGCCTGCAAAGCGGGAATGATCAGCGAGAACGCGCAGGCCGCCAGCATCACGCCGGCGCCGAAACCCAGCATGGCGTCGTGGGCGCGCTGCGACGGCTGCCACGACAGCATGACCGGCAGCGTGCCTAGCGTCGTGGCGGCAGCGGCGGCGCATCCGCCCAATAGCGCGCCGGCCAGATGCGGAACGTCGCCCCGCACGGCCACGTATCCGCCGCCGGCCAGTACCAGGAACATCGCAACGGCGAGAGCGACCACCAGCCAGCGGGAAAACTGAGGATGGGATAAAGCGATTTCGGGCTGTGCAGCGGTTGACACGGCGGGCTCCAATGAATCGGGCACTGGATTATTCTACGCTTCCAGTCATTAAACTCAGACGTTCGCTTTCGATGTCGGCCGACACCGGCTGAAGGTCGACCATCTGGCGATTGGCGCGGGCCGACAACTCGCGAAAACGCACCACTTTGCCATGCAGGCCCTGTTGGCCGGCCACAGCGGTGACCGTGTGGTTGTACTGACGGCTCACGGTTTCGATCGAATCGCCGAGCTTCTTCAGCCGCTCGGCCACCACCGCTACCTGGTTATAGAGCTCACCAGCACGATCGGCCAATGCCTGAGCCTGCTCGTTACTCTGCGCGATCATCCAGAGATTAGAAATGGTTTTGAGTATCGGCATGAGCGTACTGTGCGCGACAAGAATGACATTACGACGACTGCCGTAATCAAAGATCTCCCGGTCATGCCGCAACGCTTCGATATAGGCGGCCTCGATCGGCATGAACATCAGCACGAAGCCGGGGCTGCCGATACCGGGAAGCCCGCTATAGTCTTTACGTGAAAGGTCGTCGATATGGTTGCGTATGGCGCGCACGTGCGCATCAAGCGCGGTGGCGCGAGCCTCGTCGGTGTCAGCGGAAAGCGCCCGGTCGTAATCGACCAACGAAACTTTGCTGTCGAGCACCAGGTGCTTCTCGTCGGGCATCCTGATAAGAAAGTCGGGCAGGCGCACATCGCCGTCGGCACTCTTGAAGCGCACCTGGGCATCGTAGTGCACGCCGCGTTCCAGGCCCGCCGCCTGCAAACTGCGTTCGAGCTGAATCTCACCCCAGCTACCCATGAGTTTCTTGTCGCCCTTAAGCGCACGGGCTAGCGTGTCAGCCTCGTGGCTCATCTGCATACCCACCTCAGACAAACGCCGAATCTCGGTAGACAGCGACACATTACCGCGCAGCGACTCATCGTGCACCTGGTTCACCCGCTTCTGAAATGCATCGAGCTGCTCGCGAAACGGCTGCAGCATGACGGCCAGCGTGTCGCGGCTGGATGAGCGGAACTCGTGCTCGCGCTCTTGCAGCACCTGCGCGGCCAAGGCCTGGAATTCAATCTTCAGGCGCTCCCGGGAAAGCTCAAGCTCTTCTTTCATGAGTTCGTACGCACGTTGCCGCGCCTGATGTTCGGCCTGTTCGCGTGCCAGCTCAACGGCAAGCTCGTGCTTGTCGTGCAGCAGCGTGTCGTAGCGGCGCCGTGCGCGCCATAATGCGGCGCCCAGTAATACCGCAATAATTGCGACAACCGCCGTAGCGGCCATCAGGATTAACGAACCATCGGCCATCCACTTCATCTTCGTTCCCCGGTGTGAACCCATGACGGCAGGCATGATACATTCCCACTGTAAACGACACCTATTGGCATGAATATGCGGCGTGTGGCGTCCGGTACCTTCGGGCTGCTTCTTTTCCTGGCATCGTCGGTGGCTGCCGCCACGGCGTACGAGTGGCCCGAGCCGGGTCGCAATATACAGGCCATCATTCCCGCTCAGTCAGGTTCAGGCGTGGGCAACTCGGTTGCCCGTCTGATTCTCGACGCACTCTCGGCGCAGCTGGGAAATCGTGTGGTGTTGCAGCACTACACCAGCAGCAATAGCTTGCCCGGCAGCACGGCGCCCGAGGCCAATACAGAAGGATACACGCTGCTGTTCGCCTCGGTAGACACATTGGTCATCGAGCCCGGGCTCACGCGAGCGGGCCCCGCTGAACCGCAAAACGCCTTCGCCCCCATCGGTCTGGTGGCAAGCTCACCGCACGTGCTGGTCGTGAATCATCAGATTCCGGTGCATTCCGTGCGCGAACTAACCGAATACATCACCAAGTACCCGGGCGTCGTACATTTCGGTTCGTCGGGAAACGGCAGTGCATTGCATCTGGCCGGCGAAACTTATCTCAGCGAAACCGGCACCAACATGGTGCATGTGCCCTATAGCGCCGCCGAGGCGGCCACCAACAATCTGGTAAGCGGCGACATCCAGGCCATGTTCCAGGTCACTTCGGGTGTGCTCACGTATGTGCGTAGCGGCAAGGTGCGTGCATTGGCCGTCATGGCCACGGAACGAAGCCCCGCTTTGCCCGACGTGCCCAGCATGGCTGAGGCGGGCTATCCGTCGCTCACTGCCGCACGCTGGTATGCATTGCTGGCGCCACGCGGAACGCCGCAACCCATTATTGAGCGCTACAACAACGCCTTGAACGAAGTGCTTGAATTACCCGAAATTCAGGAAAAGCTGCTTGAACTGGGTGCAACGCCGATGGGCGGCACACCTGAAGAGCTAGACGAGTTCTTGGTGGCAGAAACCAAAAAGTGGGGCGCGGCCATCGAAGACGCGCACCTTCAGGCGCGCTGAACGCTGCCCCGCGCTAGGCGATCGCGCCGCCTTCGGCCGTACGCTGCGAATCGAGTAACTCAACCGGCATGGCTTGCCCCGCCGGAGTATCGAGCGGATCAGCCAGCAAAGGCACGCCGCTCTCATCGCCTTCGGTGAGCTGCGGAATATGCCGGAACGCGTACTGTTGCACCGCCTCGATCAAACGCAAAGCTTCGGCCGACGGCGGCCGATCTTGGTGCGTAATGGCGCCAAACAGGTACGGCACGTAGGAATCCAGCGGTTTGTACACCACCCCTTCGGGGCGCACATGCTCGGCAAGGCAAGGGTCGACCAGCGCCACACCCAAGCCCGCACGAACCATCATGATGGCGCTCATGGTGGAGCTGGTGACAATCTGTCGTTCGCCTTGCGCACGAGACGGATGCAGCAACGCAGTAGCGAGCCTGTGGCGCATGCGAGATGCATTCGAAGGCGTGATGACCATGTCGGAAGCAAGTTGCATGGGGCTGATCACCGCCGCGCCGGCTAGTGGATGCGTTTCGGGCAACGCCACCTGGCATCCCGCCTGGGCCGACCAGTGTAGCCTGCATCGCCCGAGTTCGAGCGGCAGACTGGTAAATGCGGCGTCGACGTGGCCGTCGATAAGCGCCTGAACGATGGTGCCCGACGGCATGACCGTGAGGTTGAGCTTGCGTTCGAAGATGGCCGCGCGATCGCCCATATCGGCCAGCGCCGCAGGAAGCAGACTGCACCCCAACGAGAATGACGCGGCAATACGCAATGGGCGCGCGACGCCACCCGCGATTTCGCGCGAACGCATTTCCAATTGCTGCAAACCAGCGAGTATGGCTCGAACTTCGTCGAGAAACTGGCGGCCCTGTTCGGTTAGGGTGACCTGAGGTCGCGTGCGCGTAAACAGCGTAAAGCCGAGTTCATGCTCGAGATCTTGGATTTGACGGCTGACCACGGGCTGCGAGCGATCAAGCATGCGCGCGGCGGCCGTGACACTGCCCGCGGCATGCACCGCCGAGAATGCCTCGAGTTGGCGAATTTCCATACGGAGGGTGTTCCTCTAGGTATAACAGAACAATAGCAGACGTAACATGCTAATGCCAAATCATTACACGCGGCCGCATAAGAAAGTCGAATGGAACTGCGGCTTATTTGCCCATACGGCACATTCCCGGTCGTCGCACCACCCTATAATCGGAATCCGTGCAGAAGTCGGGGGCATCCCCCCGGGGGCGCCGAGCCCAAGGCGCCCTCATTAACAGGAGGTCGAATGACTGATACTGCAAACCGAACATTCCACGACGGCCGCAACGCGCCGCTTATCGGCCTGGGTACCTGGCAGATTCCAGACGAATCCGTTGATAAAGTCGTGGCCCAGGCCATTGAAGTGGGTTACCGCTCCATTGACACCGCCGCCATCTACGACAACGAAGCCGGCGTCGGCAAAGGCATACGAGAATCGGGCATTCCACGCAGTGACCTTTTCGTCACCACCAAGCTCTGGAACGACGCCCATGCCCACGGCCTCTCGCGCCCTGCCTTTGAAGCCAGTCTCGAGCGCCTCGGCCTCGACTATGTCGATCTCTATCTCATCCACTGGCCCGCACCCCAGGCCGGGCTGTTCGTACAGGCTTGGGAATCGCTCATACAGTTGCGCGACGAAGGCCTGGCCAAGTCGATCGGTGTGTGCAATTTCGACAGCGTGCGGCTCCAGGTCCTGCTCGACGAAACCGGTGTGTTACCCGTGTTGAACCAGGTCGAGTTGCATCCGATGTTCCAGCAGATAGAGCTGCTGCAATACCACGCAGACAACGACATTGCCACCCAGGCATGGAGCCCCATCGCCCGAGGCAAGCTGGAAAACGAGCCGGTGCTTCAAAGCATCGCCAAGCGACTTGATCGCAGCGTTTCACAGGTGATTCTGCGGTGGCACCTTGAAAAAGGTCACATGATCATTCCGAAATCGACCCGAGTCGAGCGTCTGCGTGAGAACTTCGCTGTGTTCGATTTTCAGCTGTCTGAGGAAGATATGGCCGCCATCGCAGGGCTCGACAGGCCGGACGGCCGTACGGGGCCAGACCCCGATGTGTTCTCGTAAGAGCGCGCGCACGGCCTGAGCCGTTCACGCTCAGGCGCGCGCCGCCTGTCGGGCGCCTTTCGACAGCAAACCCGCGCCGGCCGGCGCACACGCAAACACCAGGAACAGCGCCAGGGCGGCCTGGCGTGCACCCTCTTCACCACCGGGTTCGGCGAGCCCAGCCAGGTTCGCAACCAGGCCGGCCAGGCTCGACCCCAAGGCGATTGCGTAAAGCTGCAAGGTCGTGATGGCCGCCGACGCGATGTTTTCTTGCCCTTTGGGCGCGGCCTTGAACACCCGGGTAAGCATATTGGGCCAACACAAGCCAACACCCACGCCCACCGCAAACAACGGAAGCACCATGGCCCAGATCATGGTTCCGCCCGACCCCACAGGCATCAGTACACCCAGGGCCAGAAGGCCGCACGACGACACCCAGGGCCCGAGCTGCATCAGCCGGTCGGCGATCGGCCTGGGTCGGCCGGAGCTCATGAAGGAGCCGGCTGTCCAACCCGCAGACATCAGCACCATCCAATAGCCGGAAAGCAGCGGCGATTGGTTGTGAATCACTTGAAGAAAATACGGGATATAGATTTCGGTGCACACACCGATGCTCAACAGCGCAATGCAGGCATAAAGACTGGAAAGGGTGGAGCCCGGCACGTATGAGCCTTGAGGCAGCAACCGGCGGTCGCTATCCCGGTCGGCCAGGGCAATCGCCACCGTCAAGGCCACGCCCGCGATGATGGCGGCCGCATTCCAGAGCCATGCCGCCGACAGGCTGCCCACCGACACCAGCAACACCGTCAGAACCAGCGCGCCGATCTTTCCGAACGGCACCGGCGACGGAGCACCCCCATGCTTGTGAGCCCGGTCGACTTGCGATACGACCAGCACCGCCAGCCCTGCGGAGATGGGCAGCATTGACCAGAAGGCGCCGCGCCAATACCCCCCTTCGGCGAAGATGCCGCCGATGGCGGGCCCTGCCAGAGTGGCGACGCCCCACATGCTCGATACCAGCACCATGGCACGCGACCACAGGCGCTCTTCAAAGAGCAGTCGTACGCAGGAGTAGCTAAGGCCCAGAAGCAGGCCGCCGCCCAGCCCCTGCACGCTACGCCCGGCCAGCATCCAGGGCATGGTGGGTGCCACCGCGCAGGCCGCACTGCCCAGAGCAAAGACAAAAATGGCCGCCAGCAAAGCGCGGCGGGGGCCCATGCCCGAGAGCAACCGCGGCGTAATCGCCGAACCGAAGATCGACGCCGCCACGAAGAGGGTCATGTTCCAGGCGTAATACGCGAGCCCGCCGATATCGCGCACCGCCGACGGCAAGATCGTGGTGACCATGTACACATTGATGGCGTGTACCGCCACCCCGCCTGCAAGCGCCAGAGACCGTAATCCATTGCGCCCCGACAGCAGCTCCGACCAACCACCGCGTTCCTGAGTCATCGAGCAGCCCTTTGCGAACCCGGCATCAATAGTGCGGCGGACGTTCGTCGGCAGGCGTGCGCCCCGGCGCCCCGGCACTGTTCTCGTTCTGCTGCAGCAGCAACCGGCAAAGTGCGCGCAGATCATCCAGTTGCTTACGCTGCTCATAGACCTGCTCGTTCAACTGCTGAACGGTATCTTCAAGGCTGATCACCTTGAGTTCAATCTCGACGAGACGCTCTTCCATTGTGGATTTACACGACACTTGTTAAAACAGGGAAGTCCTAGTGTAATCCCCTAGCTGTGGCGACCGAACTTTATTCAAATCAAGGCGCCGAAGAGCCACTAGGGTAAGCTTTCTGTTTCAACCCGGATTCTTCAAACCGGACGCCTGGAGTCTTCATGTCTTTGTCTCGCTTCATTATGGTTACGCGCCGAACGCTATTGGCGGCCTTCGGTGCCTCGCTGCTGGCATTTACCCTCACGGCATGCTCAGAGTCGGAAGCCAGTCTGAAAGACATCAATGGCATAGACCTTTCCGACGCCTCGTTCGGCAGCGGCTTTCAACTGAAAGACGCCGACGGCAACGTTCGCACGCTCGACGATTACAAGGGCAAGGTCGTGATGATGTTCTTCGGCTTTACGCAGTGCCCCGACGTCTGCCCTACGGCACTTGTGAAGGCGGCCGAAGTCAAATCACTGTTGGGCTCTGAAGGCGACAAGCTGCAGGTGCTGTTCGTTACGGTCGACCCCGAGCGTGACACCCCCGAAGTACTGCGCGAATACGCCCAGGCGTTCGACCCCAGCTTTGTAGGTCTCTACGGCAATGCCGAAGAAACCGCTGCAGCGGCCAAGGCCTACCGGGTGTTCTATTCAAAGGTGCCCACCGGCAACTCGTACACCATGGAGCACACCGCGCTCACGTACCTGTTCGACGAGGAAGGCATTTTGCGCATTGCGCTGCGCCACGAACAATCGGCCGAGCAGTGGGCTGAAGACACCCGCAAGGTTCTGGCACTGAACTAAACCAGCTCGTAGGCCACCTTCTGCGTCAGCAGCGCCTCAAAACTTTCGGCATTCAGGGGTTGCGAATACAGGAACCCCTGGGCGTAGTCGCAGCCGGCCCGCAACAGCAAGGTATGTTGTTCCGGGCTGGCCACGCCTTCGGCCACCACTTTGAGCCCCAATCGATGCGCCATCGCAATGATGGCCTGGCATAACGCCAGATCGTCGCTGCCCGCCGTAATATTGCGCACGAACAGCTGATCGATCTTCAGGAAGTCGATGTCGAAACGCTTCAGGTACGACAACGACGAGTAACCCGTGCCAAAGTCGTCAAGCGCGACATTCACCCCTGCGTCGCGGAAGATCAGCAACTTGTTGCGCGACGCGCCGTCGGTCTTCATCAGCATACGCTCGGTGATTTCGACCACCACATCGGTGCCGTTGAGCCGGTGTTCCTCGGCACAAGCCACCCACTCGTGTGGATCCAGATCATCAGAGAGGAACTGCACGGGTGACACATTCACGCTGATTTGAAGGCTACCGTCGTGGAGGTGCCGCCAACGTGCGGCTTGGGCGATGGCCTCGCGGAACACCCAGTCGCCGATGGGAACAATGAGCCCGGAATCTTCAGCCAAGGGAATGAAGTCAGAAGGCGGCACCATGCCTCGGCGCGGATGGTGCCAGCGCAGCAGCGCTTCCGCCTTCGCGATGCGCCCGCTCCGCATCTCGATGATGGGCTGGAAATACAGCTCGAATTCGCGGCCTTCCAGCGCTTCCTGAAGCTCGCGCAGCAGTTCGCGACGCTGCTGAGCCTCGCGCTGCATGGCAAGAGAGAAGTAACTATATTGGTTTCGCCCCGCGTCTTTCGCGCTGTACATCGCCAGATCGGCACTCTTCAGCAGATCGGTGACATGCGTGCCGTCGCGCGGGTAATACGTAACGCCGAGACTGGCCGACACACTGACCGCGTGATGGCCCAACACATAGGGTTCGGCCACCGTTTCAATCACCCGTTGGCACACGCGCTCAACAAGCGCCGCGTCGTCGCCCTGCTCTAGAATCAAGGTGAATTCATCGCCGCCGAGCCGAGCCACCACATCGTTCTGCCTGACGGCGCGGCGTAGTC
>CAZPYF010000093.1:0-8968 GCA_964590015.1 uncultured Burkholderiaceae bacterium | reverse complement strand
GGGTGGAACAGTACTCGCTGTCGTCGTCGTCTTCCCAGTTCTTCATGAACAGGCCTAAGACGTCGTAGCCCTGCTGCTTAAGCAACCAAGCCGAGACGGAAGAGTCGACACCGCCGGACATGCCCACGACGATGCGCCCTTTTTTCATGTTTGAAGCCACTATGATCGACCCCGTTGATCGGGGGAGGTGTTATGCACAGGGCATCAGTTTAACGCCTCGTCCACCACTTCGATCCAGTGGCGCACCGGCACCGATGCCCCGCTTTGCAGTTGCGTAATACAACCCATGTTCGACGACACGATGGAGTCGGGGGCGGCCTTGGCAATATGCCCGAGTTTGCGATCGCGCAGCCGGGTCGAGAGTTCCTTCTGCGTGATCGAGTACGTGCCGGCCGAGCCGCAACACAGATGCGATTCATCGAAAGGCACCAGCTTGAAGCCCAGGTCGCCCAAGACCTTCTCGGTGGTGCCGCGCAGGCGCTGCCAATGCTGCAAGGTACAGGGCGGATGAAAGGCATGCCGGCCGGAAATCGCGCCAATACGTTGGCCCAGCTCGGCCGCATGCGGCTCGAGCAGTTCGGCGACATCGCGCACGGCATTGGACAGATCTTGCGCCTTGCCGGCATACACCGGGTCGTTGCGTAGGTGGTGCGCATACTCGCGCAGCATCGCGCCACAGCCCGACGCGTTGGCCACTACACATTCCGCCTCACCACGATTGAGCAGCGGCCACCAGACGTCGATGTTGGCTCGCATCTGATCGAGCGCCTGGTTCTGGGCGTCGAGGTGCAGATTGATGGCGCCGCAGCAACCGGCCCCCGGCACCACTCGGGTACCGATGCCCACCGCGTCGAGCACGCGGATCGTGGCTTCGTCGATGGCCGGCATCATGGCCGGCTGTACACAGCCTTGCAGCATGATCACTTGCCGGGCGTGGTTTTCCGTATTGGCCGGCAAGGGGCGCGACGCCTGGCGGGGCGGCACCTTGCTGCGTAGCACTTGCGGCAAGATGGGCCGCATCATGCGCCCCAACGCCATGGCCGGCCCGAACAACGGCGAGTTCAAGCCGTAGCGCAACGCGGATCGCAACAGGCGGTCGTGCAACGGGCGACTGACCTTCTCGGCCACGACAGCGCGGCCGATATCGACCAGCTTGCCGTACTCCACACCCGACGGGCAGGTGGTTTCGCAGTTGCGGCAGGTCAGACAGCGATCAAGGTGCAGTTGAGTCGAGCCGGTGACTTCGGCCCCCTCAAGCATTTCCTTGATCAGATAGATACGCCCACGGGGGCTGTCGAGCTCGTCGCCCAGTTCCTGATAGGTGGGGCACGTAGCCTGGCAGAATCCGCAATGCACGCAACGCCGCAGGATTTCCTCGGCGGTGTCGCCCTCGGGCGTATTGCGTATGAAGGACGCAAGATTCGTTTGCATGGTGTGTATTAAAACTCGCGGAAAATTCGGCCGGGGTTAAACATGCCGGTAGGGTCGAGCTCCTGCTTAAGGCGCTGGCTAATGGCGCGCACGCCGGCCGAGACCGGGTGAAACACCGGAACCGAAGCGGTGCCCTCGTAGCGATACAGCGTGGCATGGCCCCCATTCTGTGCGGCGGCTTTGCGTATGAACTCGGCGTCGGTATCGGCAGCCGCCAGCCAACGCAGCCCGCCATTCCATTCAATAAGGGTGTCGCCCAGGTTCAGCGCCGGCGACGTGGGCGCAACGGCAAGCCGCCACAAAGGCCGCCCCTGGAAATACGGGTGAGTCTGGTCGCGCAGGCTGTTCCAGTAGGCAAGTGCCGCCTCGTCGTCGAGCCGTTCACCCCCAACCGTGCGGCGGGCGCTATCCAAAGCCGGGGTACTGCCCGACACGCGAACACGCAACAGGCCCTTCCCGCCCTCTTCTTGCCACGCTGAGGCGGAAATGGGCAGCGGCAGGCTGCGCCACGCGTTGAAATGCTTCAGAGCTTCCTCTTCGGTCACTTCCAGAACGCGGGTTTCCTCACCGAGCGGCATGGGGGCGACCTTGATCGAGACCTCGAGCATCGGCCCGAACATGCCCATGGAGCCGGCAAGCAGGCGCGAAATATCGAAACCCGCCACGTTCTTCATGACTTCGCCGCCGAAGCGCAGCAGCGTGCCGCTGGCGTCGAGCAGCGTGGCACCCAATACGAAATCGCGTAAGGCCCCAGCCTGCATGCGGCGCGGGCCCGACAGGCCGGTGGCCACACAGCCCCCGATTGTGGAAGCCGAGCCGAACCGAGGCGGCTCGAATGCCAACATCTGCCGCTTGGAGGCCAGCAAGGTTTCAATTTCTTCGAGCGGCGTACCGGCCCGGGCGGTGATGACCAACTCGGACGGTTCATAGTTCACCACGCCACTAAGCGGCGAGATATCGAGCACCGAGCCGTTTGGCAGGGCCGGCACCGGCTCGCCATAGAACTGCTTGGTGCCGCCTCCTTGAATATACAAAGGCCGCTGACTCGCCCGGGCGGTCATGACCTTGTCGATCATTTCGGAAAGGAAAAAGTCCATCCATAACCTCAGAAACGGGGAAGATCGGGAAATCTCAGTTCGCCGGCATGAACATGCATGCGGCCGTATTCGGCGCAGCGGGCCAGCGTGGGGACCACCTTCTCAGGATTCAGCAGCCCGTAGGGATCGAACCCCCGTTTGAACGCCAGAAAGAAATCAAGTTCCTGACGCGAGAACTGCACGCACATCTGATTGATTTTCTCGATGCCCACGCCATGCTCGCCGGTAATGGTTCCACCCACTTCAACGCAAAGCTCGAGAATGGCGGCGCCGAACTTCTCGGCGCGCTCGATGTCGCCGGGCTTGTTGGCATCAAAGAAAATGAGGGGATGCAGGTTACCGTCGCCAGCATGGAACACGTTGGCACAGCCCAGGCCATACTCTTCTTCCATATCGACAATGGCGTTCAGTACCCGGGCGAGGTGGCGGCGTGGAATCGTGCCGTCCATGCAATAGTAGTCGGGCGAGACCCGCCCGGCGGCCGGGAAGGCGTTCTTGCGGCCGGCCCAGAATCGCAGCCGCTCTTCTTCGGAAGTGGACACCTGCAAGCGCGTGGCGCCGGCCTTGGAGAAGACCGCGTTCATGCGTTGAATCTCGTCTTCCACCTCTTCAAACGTGCCGTCGGACTCACATAGAAGTATGGCTTCGGCCTCGAGGTCGTAGCCGGCCTTTACGAACGGCTCGACCATGTGCGTGGCGCGTTTGTCCATCATTTCCAGGCCGGCGGGCACAATACCCGTAGCAATGACGTCGGCCACGGCGTCGCCAGCGGATTCCACCGTGGGGAAGCTGGCCATGATGACCCGTGCGCACGCAGGTGAAGGGATGAGTTTCACGATGGCTTGGGTCACGATGCCCAACATGCCTTCCGAACCGATGAAGGCGGCCAACAGATCAAGCCCGGGGCTGTCGGGCGCGGCGGAGCCGAATTCCACGACCTCCCCGTCGACGGTCACGACCCGTACCGACAACACGTTGTGCACGGTAAGCCCATACTTCAGGCAATGCACGCCGCCGGAATTCTCGGCAATATTGCCGCCGATGGAGCACGCGATTTGGCTCGAGGGGTCGGGCGCGTAGTAAAGGCCCACCTTCGCGGCGGCCTCGGAAATCGCCAGATTACGTACCCCCGGCTCGACCACCGCTGTGGCGGCTTCTGGGTCGATATCAATGATTCGGTTCAGCTTCGACACCCCCAGCAGCACGCCACCCGGATGCGGCATGGCGCCACCCGAAAGACCGGTACCGGCGCCGCGCGCCACGATGGGAATATTGAAAGCCTTGCACGCCTGCACCACAGCGATGATCTGCGCTTCGTTCTCGGGCAGAATCACCACGGGCGGCAGGCTACGGTATAGCGAGAGGCCGTCGCACTCGTACGGGCGCGTGTCTTCAGCACGCGTCAGAATGCAGTGGGCGGGAATCTGATCCGCCAGGCGCTGCAGCAAACCGTTGAAATCGGCGGCAGTGAACAGGGCGGGATTAGTAGCGTTAGCGCTCATGGATTGGGTCGGCAGGAATGATCTTGCCCGGGTTAAGGATATCGTGTGGGTCGAAGGCATGCTTTAACGCCGCCATGAGGTCGAGGGCATCGCGCCCGTGTTCGAGCTCCATGAAGGGCATCTTATGCAGGCCGACGCCGTGTTCGCCGGTACACGTGCCATTCATGCGCAATGCGCGTTCAACCAGGCGGCGATTCAGCGCTTCCGACTCGTGGAATTCGGCCGGATTTTCGGGGTCGAGCAACATTAGCACGTGGAAGTTGCCGTCGCCCACATGCCCCACAATGGTGTAGGGAAAACTGGCCTGATCGAGCTCGGCGGCGGTTTCAGAGACACAGTCGGCCAAGCGCGAAATGGGTACGCACACATCGGTGGTGCTGGCGCGGCACCCCGGGCGCAGCTGCAGGCCCGCAAAATAGGCGTTGTGCCGCGCCGTCCAGAGCCGATTGCGATCTTCCGGGCGTTCGGCCCACGCGAAGTCTTCGCCGCCATTGGCGCGCGCAATGTCTTGCACGGTTTCGGCCTGCTCGCGCACGGCGTTCGGGCTACCGTGGAACTCGAACAGCAACAAAGGCGATTCCTTGAGTTCGAGCTTGCTATAGGCATTGGTGGCGCGCACCGCGGCCGTGTCCATGAACTCGACGCGCGCGACCGGCACGCCCATTTGAATGACCTCGATCACGCTGCGAACCGCCGATGCCAGATCGGGGAAATTGCAGATCGCGGCCGAGATGGCTTCGGGCTGCGGATACAGCCGCACAGTAACCTGGGTAATGATGCCCAAGGTACCTTCGCTACCCACAAACACGCGGGTCAGGTCGTAGCCGGCCGACGATTTGCGAGCGCGGCCAGCCGTATTGATGACGCGGCCATCGGCCGTAACGACCTGCAGCGAGACGACGTTCTCGCGCATGGTGCCATAGCGCACGGCATTGGTGCCGGAAGCGCGGGTGGCCGCCATACCTCCCAGGCTGGCGTCGGCGCCCGGGTCGATGGGGAAGAACAAGCCCGTATCGCGCAGTTCGTCGTTCAGCTGCTTGCGGGTCACGCCGGCCTGCACCGTGGCCGTGAAATCTTCGGCGTGCACGGCCACGACCTGGTTCATACCCGACAGATCAACGGATACGCCGCCCTGAATGGCTAACAGATGCCCTTCCAGCGACGAGCCCGCGCCGTAAGGAATGAGCGGAACACGATGGGCATGGCACTGCGCCGCCAGCCACGCCACCTCTTCGGTGCTGGTGGCATACACCACTGCATCGGGCGGCATCGCCGCATACGGAGACTCGTCGCGGCCATGGTGCTCGCACACGGCGGCCGCCGTTGAGAGGCGATCACCGAAGCGCTCGCGTAATGAATCGATAAAGCCTGCGGGGACGGCCCGACGCTGGCTGTGAGCCGAAAGAGTGGCATTCACGCTCATGTTCCTTTTTTTGTTCGCGCGCGCCCCATGCAACCTATCGCGCAGCACCGCCGAGCATGCATGAAGCAGCCCGGGCGGTGATGCGATACTACTCGCTTTAAGCGGCGCTGCCGATCAGGGCATTTGCTGATTGTGAGGCATGCTGGCGGCGAACCTTCACCGCCTGCGACAGGCGCTCGAGCACGCCCAATGAATCGCTCCAGTCAATGCAGCCGTCAGTGATGCTCTGACCGTAGGTGAGTTCCTGACCCGGCACCAAATCTTGACGGCCGGCGACCAGGTTGCTTTCCACCATCACGCCGAAGATGCGATCATCACCGGCTTCAACCTGTGTAGCGACGTCATTGAGCACTTCGGGCTGACGGCGGTAGTCTTTTGAGCTGTTCGCATGGCTGGCGTCAACCATGAGCCGTGGCAACACACCGGCCTTGGCGATCATCTGTGCTGCGGCATCGACGCTGGCCGCATCGTAGTTGGGTGTTTTCCCGCCACGCAGAATCACGTGGCAGTCTTTATTGCCCACCGTAGACACGATCGCGGAATGCCCGCCCTTCGTGACCGACAGGAAATGGTGGGGTTGCGAAGCCGCAAGCATCGCATCGATGGCGATCTTGGTATCGCCGCCGGTGCCATTCTTGAAACCCACCGGGCACGACAGGCCCGAAGCCAGCTCACGGTGCACCTGGCTTTCAGTGGTACGAGCGCCAATGGCACCCCATGCCACAAGGTCGGCGATGTACTGCGGCGTGATCATGTCCAGGAACTCACAGCCGGCCGGCAGCCCCAGCTGGTTCACTTGGATCAACAACTCGCGTGCAGTGCGCAGCCCTTTGTTGATATTGAAGCTGCCGTCGAGCGCGGGGTCGTTGATAAGACCCTTCCAGCCCACGGTGGTACGGGGTTTTTCGAAGTACACCCGCATGATGATCTCGAGTTCGCCCTTGTACTTCTCGCGCTGCTCGGCAAGGCGGCGGGCGTAGTCGAGTGCAGCAACGGGGTTGTGAATGGAGCAGGGCCCGATCACCACCACAATGCGATCATCGCTGCCGTTCAGAACGTCGTGTACCGCACGGCGAGCGCCATAGACCACCGACGAAATTTCGGGCGTGCACGGGAACTCGCGCATGACATGGGCGGGGGGAGACAGTTCCTTGATTTCCCGAATTCTTAAATCATCAGTATTGTGCGACACGGTTTGCTCCATAGGTTTGGCCAGCTTGCCCGGGCGGATATAAAAAAAGCCGCCTGGCTGTGCGCCGGCGGCTTTTTGGGAATCTGACTTTTTCAGTGCGTACGACGTTTCCCTTCCTGCGCCAGCGGCTTAGGAAAAGCATAAAAGTAAAAAAAGAAAAACGAGACGACGTTACGCATAAAAGAAACTCTAACACGCTGGCGCCCGTCTGCCAAGGTTTATTCACGCCGATTGGCACGCAGACCACAGTTACGCGAAAGCTCGAGACGGGCTTACCCGCATGGTGGGTTCATTTGAGTTGAAATTATTATTCAGTGTATTATTTTTTTGGAAATGATTTCATCCGGGCCCACTATCTGCTGGTCGCGGTAAAACATTCTCCGGCCGTCAGAATACAGGCCACCGTCAAGAACGACACGAATCACAGGAGCCCGAACATGACATTGATCCGATCCCGCCTCGCCCTCGCACTCGCCGTCGGCGTAGCAATGTGCGCCCCCTTTGCCGCTGCAAAAGCGGCCTCTCTGGAAGATATCAAGCAGCGTGGCCAGATCCGCATCGCTGTGGCGAATGAAATTCCTTACGGCTATGTCGACCTGAACGGTGACGCCAAAGGAGCCGGCCCCGACGTGGCGCGTCAGATCATGAAGAACCTGGGCATCGACAAGATCGAATGGATCACGACGAGCTTCAGCTCGCTGATTCCGGGCCTGCGCGCCGACCACTTCGACATGGTGGCCGCAGAAATGGCCGTTCTACCGGAGCGCTGCAAGCAGGTGCTGTTCTCGGAGCCCAATACATCGTATGGCGAAGGCCTGCTCGTGGCTAAAGACAATCCGCACGACGTGCACGCCTATCAGGATTTCGCCAAGGGCGATCAGAAGGTTGCAATCATGGCTGGCGCCGACCAGCTTGAAATGCTGCAGGCGTTGGGTGTACCCGCCGAGCGCATGGTCACCATCTCGAATAACGCAGACGCCATTTCCACCGTGTCGACCGGCCGTGCAGCAGCCTATGCCGCCACCAGCCTGACCGTAAGCGAGCTGGCCAAGCAAAGCGACCGCGTCGAAGCCGCTGCCGATTTTAAAGATCCGGTCATTAACGGAACCCCTGTGCGCAGCTGGGGCGCCTTCACGTTCAGCCAAAACTCGCAAGAGCTGCGTGATGCAGTAAGCGAAGAACTGAGCAAGTTCAAGCGCACCGACGACTGGAAGGCCATTCTTACGCAGTACGGCTTCAGCGAAGCTGACGCCAGCGAATCCACCACCCGCAATACCGAACAGCTCTGCGCCGGATAACACCGCATGCCGTGGCTGTCTTATCTCCCGCCCTTGCTTGAAGGCGCATGGGTCACCGCCCAGCTGACGTTCTATTCCACTTTGCTGGGCGGGTTCTTCGCCTTCGCATTCGGCCTGGGGCGGCTTTCAAGTAACTGGCTGCTGAAGGGTTTCTCGGTTTCGATGATCGAGATTTTCCGAGGCACATCGCTGCTGGTACAGCTGTTCTGGCTGTACTTCGCGCTACCGCTGGTCGGGCAGATGCTCGGGCTCGACTGGCGGCTGCCACCGATTGTGGCGGGTACGCTGGCGCTGAGCCTGAACATCGGAGCCTACGGCGCCGAGGTGGTGCGCGGCGCCATTCAGGCGGTGCCGCATAGCCAGCACGAAGCCGCCAAAGCGCTCGACTTCACCCCGCGCCAGACGCTGTTTCGCATCTCACTGCCGCAGGCTATCCCGGAAATGCTGCCCACGTTCGGCAACCTGGCCGTTCAGAATCTTAAGGATACGGCTCTGGTATCGCTCATCAGCTTGGGTGACATGACTTTCCGCGCAGAGCAGATTCGCAACTTCACGCAAGACAGCACGACCGTATATACAATGTTGCTCTTCATGTACTTCGGCATGGCGTTGGTCTTGTCGGCGCTCATGAGCCTGCTGGAACGTTCTGTTGGGCGCTGGCGCGCCGGGAGGTCCTGACATGCTATTTGGCATTGAATGGGATACCTCCGGCCACTGGGCCTTCGCCATATCGATCTTACCCATCTTGTTGAAGGGGCTGGTCGTTACGCTGCAAGCCACCGCGGTGGGCTTCTTTATCGCGCTCGTGCTGGGCTTGATTCTGGCGTCGCTGAAAGCGTCGCCACTGAAAATCATTTCGTGGCCTGCGCGATTCATTACCGAATTCATTCGCGACACGCCGCTACTGGTGCAGCTTTTCTTTCTGTATTACGTGCTGCCCGAATACGGGATCGTTCTGCCCGCCTTCATGACAGGTGCCCTCGCCCTGGGCCTGCAATACAGCGCCTATACCTCCGAGGTGTACC
>CAZPYF010000092.1:0-9084 GCA_964590015.1 uncultured Burkholderiaceae bacterium | reverse complement strand
CCGGACGTCTCTCATATTCCACGCCACGACGAACAGGATGGCGGCCAATGCAGCAAGAGGAATGCTGGCGGCCAGCGGCGCGAGGAAGAGCAGAATGAATATGAGACACAGGGCGTGCACCACACCGGCGATGGGGCTATTGCCGCCATTGCGGATATTGGTGGCCGTACGAGCAATTGCACCGGTTGCCGCAATACCGCCGAACAGCGGCGCCACGATATTCGCAACCCCCTGCCCGATCAGTTCCTGATTGGAATGATGCCGCGTGCCGGCCATGCGGTCGGCCACAACGGCAGAGAGCAGAGACTCAATGGCCCCGAGCATGGCGATGGCAAAGGCCGGCGCAATAAGCGAAACGAGGCGGTTGGGGGTGATCTCGGGCACTTCGAGCGACGGCAGGCCACGGGGAATTTCGCCATAGTTGCTGCCGATCGTGGCCACGGTTTCGAACCCGAATAGTGCTTGAATCAGCGTGACGACGATCAGCGCAACCAGCGGGCCGGGAACGCGTTCGAGTAGCTTGATACGCGGTGTGAAAAGGACAAGCAGCAGAGCCAGAACGGCCAGCGCCGTGGTGGCCGGATCCCACTGGGGAAACACTTGAATCAACGCCCACAACTTTTCATGAAAGTTGCCACCCTCTACAGCCGGGAGCCCGAAGAAGTCTTTCCACTGCCCCACCCAGATGACCACACCGATACCGGCGGTGAAACCAACGATGACCGGCGCGGGAATGAACTTGATGACGGCGCCCATGCGGGCCAAGCCGAATAACAGCAAAATGACGCCAGCCATGATGGTGGCGATCTGTAGCCCCACCACCCCATGCTCGGCCACGATGCCCGCCAGAATGACAATGAAGGCGCCCGTGGGCCCCGCAATCTGAATGCGGCTGCCGCCGAAGAGCGAAACGATGACGCCGGCGATGATGGCCGTATAGATGCCTTGTTCCGGTTTGACACCCGAGGCGATGGCGAACGCCATGGCCAGAGGCAGTGCCACAACGCCCACGATAAGGCCCGCCACGATATTGGCGGCCCAATGCCGTGGCGCCAGCAGCCCCGCACGGTAGGCATCGACGATAGCGAGCATCGCACCCCTAGAAGAGAAAATGGAAAGATGTGGATTAAATTATAATCTGATGTGACTGTTCTTTGCTGTAACGGCCGGCGCCGTGGCGCAAAAACGCGGCACCCCATGCACGCCGGTCGCGGGATTGTCGGAATCGGAAGCAGCTTGCGTGCTCGGCACTCGCAAGAAGGCCCCGGGCGCCTGCTACGGCGACACCGGGGCCATTCGGTAACCCTCTGCAGAACGGCTCTGCAGAGGTGTAGCCGCCTTATTCGGCTGCTGCGGGCGATACGCCCAAGGCAGGTTCGGCGCTGCGACGGCCACCGCCGAGCACGCCGATTACGACCTGCCATGCCACTGCGAAGCCACCCGCAATGAACACCATATCGCCGAAGGTGCGCACCCAACGGAGGGTTTGCAGAATCGGTTGCTGCATGAACTCTTCACTACGTGCGTACCACATGCCTTCGGTGATGCTGGCATACGCCTGGATAATGCCGACGGGCAACAGGCTGGTGGCGATCATGAGCACCAGGCCGCCATTCAAGCCCCAGAAGCCCAGGCGCATGAGCTTCTCGTTGAAGGCAAAGCCAGGAACGATGTAGCGCAACACCAGCAGGGTGAAGCCAAGAGCCAGGAAGCCATACACCCCGAAGAGCGCGGCGTGAGCGTGCACCGGTGTGGTGTTCAGGCCCTGTATGTAATACAGCGAGATGGGCGGGTTCACCATGAAGCCGAAGACGCCGGCGCCCAGCATGTTCCAGAAGGCCACGGCCACGAAGCACATCAGCGGCCATTTCAGGGCGGCCATCCAGGGCGCCCTTTCTTTCAGGCGCCAGTTCTCGAAGGCCTCATAGCCCAGCACGATGAGCGGCACCACTTCCAATGCACTAAATGAAGCACCGATTGCCATGACGGGCGTAGTGGTGCCTGCGAAGTACATATGGTGCAAGGTGCCGGGCACACCGCCCAACATGAAGAGCGAAGCGGCGGCCAGGCTGGCGATAGTGGCGCCGCGCTGCGAGACCAGACCCATCGACGAGAAGATGAAGGCGAGTGCGGCCGTGGCGAACACTTCAAAGAAGCCTTCGACCCACAGATGCACCACCCACCAGCGCCAGTACTCCATCACGGTGATGTGAGTGCGTTCGCCATAGAACAGACCCGTGCCGTAGAACAGGCCCACGGCCACGATGGACCCGGTAAGCAACGCCAGCAGGTTCTTGTCGCCCTCTTTCTTGAAGGCCGGCAAGATGCCACGCAGCATGAGCAAGAGCCAGAACGCCAGACCCAGGAACTTCACGATCTGCCATACGCGGCCCAGTTCGATGTACTCATAGCCCTGATGCCCCAGCCAGAAGTTGAGGTGCTGCGGCATGATGTGCTTGATGGCCAGGAAGTTACCAATATACGACCCCACCACGAGCACAATGAGCGCCCAGAACAGAATGTCGACCCCGAGCTTTTGATACTTCGGATCTTTGCCGCCGTTGATCATCGGCACAAGGAACAACCCTCCGGCAAGGAAGCCGGCCGCAATCCAGAACAGCGCCGTCTGCAAGTGCCATGTGCGGGTAAGCGAATACGGGAACCACTGCGAAACGTCGATGCCGTAGAACGTCTGCCCTTCCACGGTGTAGTGGGCGGTGAACCCACCCAACAAGATCTGGAAGATAAACAGACCCACCACCATCAACAAATACTTGCCAAGCGCACGCTGCGAAGGCGTAAGGGGCGCGAGGGTGAGTGGATCGTGTTTCGGTGCAACGGGATCGGGCTCTTCACGATGCAGGAATGCCCAGCCCCATACGAGGAACGCAATACCGGCCAACAGCAGAACGACACTCACCACCGACCAGATCACGTTGCTGGTGGAGGGCTTGTTGTCGATCAGCGGTTCGTGCGGCCAGTTGTTGGTGTACGTCACGATCGTGCCGGGGCGCTCGGTGGCGGCGGCCCAGGCAGTCCAGAAGTAGAACTTGGCCAGGTCGGCGCGGCGCTCGGCGCTGGGCAGCGTGTCTTCCTTCATGGCGAAGCTCTGGCGCGAGGTGCGCAGTTCCGGATCGGAACCGTAGAGCTTGTCGTAGTACCCAGCCACTTGTTCAATGGCTTGCGCCCGACGCTCGGAAATCGTGACCACATGCGTGTCGGGGTCGAGCGTGTTGCTGCGGTATTCGCGCTTGAGCTCGTCTTTGAGATAAGCCTGTTCGCGATGATCGAGCTTGTCGAACGGCACACCGGCCGTTTCCTGCGCGGCAATATCGAGCCACGCCACCAACTCGCGATGCAGCCAGTCGGCTGTCCAGTCAGGGGCCTGATAGGCGCCATGACCCCAGATTGACCCGACCTGCATGCCGCCCGTGCTTTGCCATGCGGTCTGGCCGTCGAGGATCTGTTCCTCGGTCATGATTTGCTGACCGGTGGTGGTTACCACTTTCGAGGGAATGGGCGGCACCTGTCGGTACACTTCGACACCGCTCCATCCGAGGACTCCGAAGGTTACCACCAGCACAAAGGCCAATAGCCACCATAACTTCTTATATTCACGCATGTTGCGCTCCTTTAACTGCTTGCGAAGCTTGTGCAAACAGCACATCGTTCTCGTAATGGATGTGCTGTTCCAGTTCCTGCGCGTAGGCGTTCAGGCCGTCGTAAAGACGGCGCCATGTATTACAGGCGCCCTCGGGCAGGATGAGATCGTTGGTTAAGCGATGGATGCGTTCCACCGCGCCGAGATGCTGGTCATGCTCGAACATCATGACCGTGATGGGCCCGCGCGCCGGGGCATGCATGCCGCGCACGAGCATTGGAAACAACACTTGCTCTTCCTTGAGCATGTGGCTTTCCATTTCTTGAAGATGGCCTTCGAGTTCATCGGCCAAGCCTTCGGGGCAGCGCGGGTGACCTGCATGCGCGTGTTCAACGCGGCGCGCCAGATGAATCAGCTCGGGAAGTTGTTCGCGATGGCCGGTATGGAAGCGGCTCACGATGTAATCGACGAGCTGCTCGGCTGTCATACCGACGGGGTCGGGAGTGGCGTAGGCGTTCATGTTTTGTGCAGATGCCAATAATTGGTAACAACCCTAGCTACGCAACATGTGTGCCAGTTTTTTATCGCTGGTTTACCCGTATACTTCGCTTTTAGGGGGTGAAAACGACCCTCAATTTAGGGTTATTTCTACCCTGCAAGGTATTCTGTACCCATGGATGCGCTGATACTCGCCGATCTCGTTACCGCCCTGCCCCAGGCCGTACGCCTTGAACGCATCGTTCACACTTTGCGCGAGCGGTTTCGCTCTGATGCCGTAGGGCTACTGCGGCTCGACGAAGGCAGCTTGCGCCTCGTGTCCGCCGCCGGGCTCGCGCATGAAGCGCTAGGCAGACGCTTTATCGTCGCCGAGCATCCGCGCTTCGCCACGATTCTGTCGCGCCGCGAGCCCACCTGGTTTGAACCGGGCAGCGTATTGCCCGACCCCTACGACGGCTTGCTCGACGACCGGCGTGGCGCCCCGCTACCCGTGCACGATTGTCTGGGCATGAGCCTGTGGGTGGAGGGGAAGCCATGGGGTGCCCTCACCCTCGATGCGCTCCAAACCGGGACGTTCGACATCCAGGCCCAGATGGAGCTACAGCGTTACGCACTGCTACTCGAAGCGGCCATACGGGTCACCATGCTCGAGAAGGAAAACCGCAATCTGCGCCAGCTCGGGGTCAACGCTGTTCACGACATGCCGATACTGGATGATCGCGAAGTCATTGGGCGCAGCGAAGCCATATCGCAGCTCTTGCGTGAGCTCGATGTCGTAGCCGAATCCGACCTGCCGGTATTGCTATTGGGTGAGACGGGCGTGGGCAAGGAACTGTTCGCGCGTCGGCTTCATCGCCATTCCCGGCGCAGTAAAAAACCGATGGTGCACGTGAACTGTGCCGCGTTGCCCGAATCGCTTGCCGAGAGTGAACTGTTTGGGCATGTGAAGGGTGCCTTCTCGGGCGCCGGGCAAGACCGCGCCGGCCGCTTCGAAAGCGCGCAGGGCGGCACCCTGTTTCTCGACGAAGTGGGCGAGCTGCCGCTGTCGGTACAGGCGAAGCTGCTTCGCGCCCTGCAAAACGGTGAGATTCAACGGCTCGGTACCGACACCCCCATAAAGACCGATGTGCGCATCATCGCCGCCACGAATCGGCAGCTGAAAGAAAACACATTGGAAGGCAGCTTCCGCGCAGATCTGTACCACCGGCTGTCGGTGTACCCCGTGCATATTCCGCCGCTGCGCGACCGCGATCGCGACGTATTGATACTGGCCGGGCACTTCCTGGAGTTCAACCGCGCCCGCTTGGGCGTTCGGGGCTTGCGGTTGTCGTATGGCGCCGAAGAGGCGTTGTTGGCATACCCCTGGCCAGGCAACGTACGAGAACTGGAACATGTGATCAGCCGAGCCGCGCTCAAGATGTTGAGCCGTGGCGCGTCACGCGAACAGATTCTGACTTTACCGGCCGAACTGCTCGACCTCGATCTGCCACGCGATACGCTGGCGCGCACACACGGCGGGTTTGCGCAGCACGGCACGGCACAGGATAACGGAGCAGCACACGGCAACGGCGTCGCCGACCCGGCCACCGTTGCCCCACTGCGTGCGGCGTTGGAACGCTATGAAGAAGCGATGATACGCAACGCGCTACAGGCCACTGGCGAAAATTGGGCGCAGGCGGCCCGCCTGCTGGAGCTGGATTCCAGCAACCTGCATAAGCGAGCCAAAAAACTGGGTATTAAGGCGGGCTGAATTAGTGCCCCGCCAGCGCCTGAATCAGTGCCCCGCCAGCGCGGTAAGGCCGTTGGCCATACCCATATTGCCCTTCGGAAAATCCACCAGCCTCACCCTGACATGGCTTTCTTCCGTTAGGCCAGACACCTCGGCGGCGGCGCGACTCAACATGGCAATGAGTGCGTCTTTCTGCGGCTGCGTGCGGCCCTCGATGAGGTCGACCACGATGAGTACGCCTGAAGCACCATGCTGGCCCGCATTCATGTAAGCGTCGTCTGCCAGTTCCTGCAGAATCACGCGTACCGACGTGAGCGGCGCGCCAATGCTTTCCACCACGGCGTCGGAGCACCGTTGCATGAGTTCTTTCTTCTTTTCAGCGTTTAATCCGGGAGTGAGCGAGATGGTGACGTATGGCACGAATTTCTCCTGTTGTGATGATCGCTCTATACTACCTGCGCAGCGCGGTGACGCAAGCAGCGAACGGCCGCTTTCCTATTTTTTCCTGAAACGACCTTTATAGCGACTCCATGAATTATCTGCTCATCAAGCATCTGCACGTCACCGCCGCCGCACTCAGCATCATTTTCTTCGTTATCCGGGCCTACTGGTCGGTGACCGAAAACGGCATGCTGCAAAAGAAATTCGTGAAGATTGCCCCCCACATCATCGATACCGTGCTGTTGGTGGCGGCAATTCTGCTTTCCATGATGCTGGGCGCGGCCGCCGCTCAGCCTTGGGTGCTTACCAAGATCGTTCTGTTGATCGTGTATATCGGCGTGGGCACTATTGCGATCAAACGCGGTCGCACGCCGACCACCCGTGCCGTAGCCGCCATCATTGCCGTAGCCGTCTTTATCTACATCGTAGGCGTGGCACTCAGGCACCACCCTGCCTCGTGGTTCTTCTAAGCGGGCTATTGATATGGCCGCCGAGTTTGAATTGCCTCCTTACGAAACTGTAGCCCTTGTCTTGCAAGGCGGCGGCGCGCTGGGCGCGTATCAGGCCGGTGTGTTCGAAGGCTTGCAAGAAGCCGGCATTCCCCTGAACCGACTGGCCGGCATTTCGATCGGCGCGCTTAACACCGCCATCATCGCCGGCAATGCCCCCGAGCACCGGCTCGACCGCTTGCGTGACTTTTGGGAAACCATCTGCCAGCCCAACACGCCGTTCACCGCCCTGCCGCCCTTCGTTGAACAATCGATCTTCAATGTGAATGATTCAACGCGGCAGTTTCTGGGGCACTTGAACGCCACCCGAGCCAAACTCGACGGGCAACTAGGGTTCTTTCGGCCGCGCGTAGCGGCCCCGGTGCTTCCCTTTGTGCACGCGCACCCTTCAGAAGCCAGTTACTACGACATCAGCGACCTGAGAAGCACGCTGGAACGGCTATGCGACTTCGACCGCATCAACGCCTGCGAGCTGCATGTATCGGTGGGCGCGGTAAACGTGCGCAATGGCAACTTCGCGTATTTTGATAACCGCCAGATGTGCCTGGGGCCCGAGCACTTCATGGCGTCAGGTGCATTGCCGCCCGCCTTTCCGCCCGTAGAGATCGACGGCGAATACTACTGGGACGGCGGCCTGGTTTCGAACACACCATTAGGCCACGTGCTGCAAGAACGCCCCATGAAACACACGCTGGCCTTCCAGGTCGACTTGTGGAGCGCGCGTGGCGCGGCGCCCACCAACATCAGCGAAGTGTCGGATCGGATGCAAGATATTCGCTATTCCAGCCGCACCCGCTTCGTGACTGAACACTTTCGTCAGTCGCAAGAACTGCGTCATCTACTGTGGCGCATGCTACAAGACATTCCGGAAGAGGTTCGCTCGCGGGCCGACTACGCGAAGCTGGCCGAACAGATCAGCACGGCCAAGTGCTACAACGTCGTGCACCTGATCTTTCGCAACCAACCGTACGACCTGCACTATAAGGACCACCAGTTCGGTCTGGCATCGATGCGCGAACACTGGCGACACGGGCTCGCCGATATACGGCTCACGCTGGGCGACCCATCGCGCCTTGCCATGCCCGCTCCCGAGATCGGATTCGTTACGCACGACGTTCACCGCGAAGAACTCGAAAAGCGCATGGCGCGTTAAGGCTGCGGCCCGGGCGGTCAGCGCCGGCTTCAAACGTGACGCCGTTCAGGTTGAGGGGCGCACCCGGCCGAGCACCAGCATTCCTACCAGCACAAACACCGTTCCCAGAATCTGCAGCACCGTGATTGGCTCGCCGAGGAACCACCACGCCAGGAACAGAATCGATACGGGGCCGACCATACCCAGCTGCGCGGCCAAGGGTGCGCCGATGCGCGCTACCGCCCACATCACCATGAAGGTGGGCAGGAACGTGTGGAAGAAGGCGTGCACAAGCGATAGCTGGTACACCGCAACCGGCTGAACCAGCGCCTGCCATCCCCGATCCACCAGGAAGTGAATGGCCGCATAAACCGCAGACGAGCTCATGGCATAAGCCACGAGACGCGTCGACCCGATACGCTTTAAGATTTCACCGGAACTGATCAGGTAAATGGAATAGGTGATGGCCGACGCCAGCACGAAGCCGGCACCCAACAGTACGTCGCTGCCTGCAAACGACAGATCGTGCACGAACGCCAACAACACGCCCAAGTACGACATGCCCATAGCCAGCCACTGCGCACCGGTAATACGCCGTTTGAGATAGAAGGCGGAAATCAGCAGCACAAACGTGGGCGACAGAAAAAGGATCAGCCGCTCGAGCCCCGCCGTGATGTACTGCAGGCCAATGAAATCAAGGTAGCTCGACAGGTAGTAACCCAGGAACCCGAGCCCCAGGATGCGAAGCGCATCGCCCCGGCCCAGCGGCGCCTGCTTGCCGGTTCGTACCCGATACGCCTGGACAGCGGCGACCACCGCGAAGAACGGCAACGAGAACAACATGCGGAAACCGATCACGGTGAGCGCGTCGACCCCATATCGATACGTGAGCTTGGTGACGATCGCCTTGGCCGAGAACAGTATCGCGCCCACCACAGCCAGTGTGAACCCCGCCCAATACGTGCTGCCTGTAACTGTCTTGCTTGAATCGGGTCGGGTGCTCATTGGTCTGTTGCGCTGCGCGTGCCGGGTCGGGGTCTGACATCATACCGCTACGGGTTTCACATACCCCTTGGGGCAATGCTGAAAATCCAACTGCTCAGCCGCAAGTGCTGAAACGCTGCTTTAAAGCCAGGGCATTGGGAACGGCTTCGCCGCCTGCCGTATTGTCGAA
>CAZPYF010000091.1:0-9102 GCA_964590015.1 uncultured Burkholderiaceae bacterium | reverse complement strand
GCGGGAGTTTACAATTTTGCGACGTTCAACTCAGGAAATATCGTGGCCGACCTCAGAAAGGGCAGCTGCCGCCTTGTGATATTGATCTCAGGGCGGGGCTCCAATATGCAGACTATTGTAGAGACCATCGTACGCGAGGGCCTGGCTGCCCAGATTTGCGCCGTGATTGCGAACCGTGAGGATGCGGCCGGCCTCGCATGGGCCCGCGAACGCGGCATCGAGGTTCGCGCCATTCCACACCGCAGTTATGCGTCGCGCGAGTCGTTCGATCAGGCGCTGGCTACGGAGATTGAAGCGTTCGAACCCGACTTCGTGCTGCTGGCCGGCTTCATGCGCGTGCTGACGCCGGGCTTCGTGGCGCGTTTTGAAGGGCGGCTGATTAATATTCACCCCTCATTGCTGCCGTCGTTGCCCGGCCTGCATACCCATCAGCAGGCTCTCACGCTGGGCGTGCAATGGCACGGCTGTACCGTACACTTCGTCACGGCACAACTCGATCACGGCCCCATTGTGGCCCAGGGTGTGGTGCCGGTATTGGCGGGCGACGACCCCGACGCGCTTGCGGCGCGTCTGCTGGCGGTTGAGCACCGCGTCTATGCCCAGGTGGTGCGCTGGCTTGCAGAAGGGCGCGTCTCGCTGGACGACAAACAAAGCGTGCAGGTGCAAGGTGTCACCACACGCGCATTTCTGCCGGATGGCTCGCTGATGGGCGGCCCCGGCAAGGAGCAACCATGAAGTCACCGTCTTCGAAGCCGGCCAGGCGTGCGCCGTCGCGTACCGCGCGACCCGAGCTGCGGTCAGACCCGGAACGAACCTACGTGCCCGCCATCGCGCGCATTGAGCAAGTGCGCGACGTACTAGGTGAGGTGCTGCAATGGCAGTATCCGGCCGATCAAGTGCTGTCGCGCTGGATGCGCGCCCACCCTAAACTCGGAATGCGCGATCGCGCCGAGGTCACCGAAGCGGTGTTTAACGTGCTGCGGCACCTGCGTCGTTATCGCAGTTTGGCCGAGAGCGGCAGTGGCCCGGCCGCGCGCCGCCTGGCGATTCTAGGCTTGCAGGCCGTCATGCCGGCCGAGACGCTTCAGGCAGGTCTGGAAGGCAATGAAGAGGCCTGGCTTGAGCGCATTCGGCGCGTCGATTTGCAGGCGTTGCCAAGAGCGGTGCGTGAGAGCCTGCCTGACTGGTTGGAAGAGCGTTTTGCCGCCTTACCCGAGAGCGACGGGCTCATCGCCGCACTGAATCAGCCGGCCCCCCTCGATATCCGGGTGAATCCGCTCAAAACGACCCGGGAAGCCGTCATGGCCGATTTTGTGGCGGGCCCGGCCGCCCGGCACGAGCCACGGGTTACGCCTTACAGCCCTTGGGGCATTCGCTTCCAGGGCCGGCCCTCTGTCATGCGATGGCCGGCGTATGAGAAAGGCGAAATCGAGATTCAAGACGAAGGCAGTCAGATTCTGGTGTCGCTGATGGCACCGCGTCGGGGCGAGATGATTATCGATTTCTGCGCGGGTGCCGGCGGCAAGACATTGTTGCTCGGTGCGTTGATGCGTTCCACCGGCCGGCTGTACGCATTTGCTATCTCGCAGGCGCGCCTGGCCCGTGCCAAGCCGCGCTTTGCACGCAGCGGCTTGTCGAACATTGTGCCGGTGGTAATCGAACCCACGACAGATCAACGGGTAAAGCGGCTGCGCGGCAAGGCGCAACGCGTGTTGGTTGACGCACCGTGCACGGGCTTGGGTACGCTACGGCGAAATCCTGATCTCAAATGGCGGCAGCACCCGCAGTCGGTGGGCGAGTTCGTGACGCTTCAGAAGCGCATTCTCGAAGAGGCCTCTGCCTGTGTGGCGCCCGGCGGCCGCCTGGTCTATGCCACCTGCTCGTTACTGCCTGAAGAGAACCAGCAGCAGGTCGAAGCGTTTCTCAAGGCTCACCCGGAATACGAGCTGCTGGATGCCACGGCCATAGCCGCCGAGCGTTGCCCCGGTTTGCCGGCTGAAGGCCCTTATTTGCAGCTGCGCCCCGACCTGCACGGTACCGATGGTTTTTTTGCCGCCGTTCTGCAAAAAAGTAAGTGACACAAGCACTTAGGCGATTCAGTGGTACGTGGGCCACACATTCGGGCACATTGCGTGCTTCCCGTAACGCAGCGTGACGCCATACGGGGTCACAACTGTAAAGGTGCTGTCACCGACAGCCCATACAAGGTAAACTTTTCAAGATATCTACACAACGGGGATACTCGTACCTTCTATGGATCAAGTCTTTCAATATCTGGCCGGCGGTCTTCTGCAACTCTCGTGGTGGCAGGTGGCTCTGGTCACGCTCGCGCTCACACACGTCACTATCGTGTCCGTCACGGTCTTCCTGCATCGCAGCCAGGCCCATCGGGGGCTCGACCTGCATCCCGCTGCCATGCACTTCTTCCGGTTCTGGCTCTGGATGACGACTGGCATGGTTACCAAGGAGTGGGTGTCCATTCACCGTAAGCATCATGCTTTCGTCGAACGCGAAGGCGACCCGCATTCGCCTTTGGTCTATGGCATCGGCAAGGTGTTCTTCCGTGGTGCCGAGCTGTATCGCCACGAAGCCGCCAACGCTGAAACAATGAAGCGGTTTGGCCACGGCACGCCCGACGACTGGATGGAGCGTAACGTCTATGCACGCCATAGCGCCCTCGGCATTCTGATCATGCTCGGCATCGACGTAGCCCTGTTTGGGGTGCTGGGTCTCACGGTCTGGGCGATCCAGATGGCGTGGATTCCGTTCTGGGCGGCAGGCGTCGTGAACGGCCTGGGCCACTTTATCGGTTATCGCAACTACTCCAGCCCCGACACCAGCACGAACGTGTTTCCGGTGGGCATCATCATCGGCGGCGAAGAACTGCATAACAACCACCACGCTCACGGCACGTCGTGCCGGTTCTCGGCCAAATGGTGGGAGTTCGACATCGGCTGGATGTATATCCGCATCCTTAGTTTCTTCCGCCTCGCTACCATCCGGCGTGTGGCACCCAAGCTCAAGGTCGAAGATTCCAAGAGCGCGGTTGACCTCGATACGTTGCAGGCCATCATTACGCACCGCTACGAGATCCTGGCCAAATACACCCGCATGCTGCGCAAAACCGCCGCCGAAGAACTGGCCAAGGTCAAGGCGTCAGCCGACGCGGGCAATGCGGCAGTGCTCGAACGCGCTCAGAAGCTGCTGGCTCGCGACGACAACAAGCTTGAGCCCGCCCAGCTGGCCGAAATCGAGTCAGTGCTGGCACAACACCAGAAGCTTTCAACTCTGGTGCAGATGCGCGGCGAACTGGCGCGTATCTGGGAAAGCTCCAGCGCCAGCAGCGAACAGCTTCTGGCAGATCTTCAGGCGTGGTGTCACCGCGCGCAACAAAGCGGTATCGATAGTCTTGAGCAATTCGCCTTGCGTCTGCGCCGCTACGCGGCATGATCGCAGGGTTGAATCCCGAGCAGCAGGCGGCGGTTCAGCTTCCTGCTGCTCACGCACTCGTTCTCGCGGGTGCGGGCAGTGGCAAGACGCGGGTGCTCACCACCCGCATCGCCTGGCTGGTGCAAACCGGCCAAGTTAGCCCAGGCGGCTTGCTGGCGGTCACGTTCACTAATAAATCGGCTCGCGAGCTGCTTACCCGGCTCTCGAGCCTGCTGCCGATCAATACGCGCGGCATGTGGGTGGGCACGTTTCACGGCCTTTGCAACCGCTTGCTCAGAGCGCATCATCGCGATGCCGGGCTGCCGCAGACCTTTCAGATTCTCGATAGCCAAGATCAGCTCGCCGCCATTAAGCGCCTGCTGAAGTACGCCAATATCGACGACGAAAAATTCCCGCCGCGCGATGTGCAGCGCTTCATCAGCGGAGCCAAGGAAGAAGGGCTGCGGCCCGATGCGGTCGAGGCGCACGACGCCTTCCGACGCCGAATGGTGGAAATCTATCGCCTATATCAAGAGCAATGTGAGCGCGAAGGGGTGGTCGACTTCGCCGAGCTCTTGTTGCGCGCCTACGAGCTGCTGCAGCGTAATGCGCCGGTGCGCGAACACTACCAACGCCGATTCCGGCATATTCTGATCGACGAGTTTCAAGACACGAACGCGTTGCAGTATCGCTGGATTCAGTTGCTGGCCGGCGGCGGCGCGTCGGTATTTGCCGTGGGCGACGACGACCAGTCGATCTACGCGTTTCGCGGCGCAAACGTTGGCAACATGGCCGACTTCGAACGCGATTACGCACGCGGCAACGTTATTCGGCTGGAACAGAACTACCGTTCATACGGGCACATTCTCGACGCAGCCAATGCGCTCATCGCTAATAACTCGGGCCGTCTGGGCAAGAACCTCTGGACCGAGCAGGGCCATGGTGAACCCATACGCATCACCGAGCAGGCGTCAGACCTGCTGGAAGCCCAGTGGATACTCGACGAGATTCGCGCTCTGGTGAACGATGGTCGGGCCCGTAGCGAAATTGCGGTGCTATATCGCAGCAACGCGCAGTCGCGGGTCATTGAACACGCGCTGTTTTCAGCGCGAATTCCGTATCGCGTGTATGGCGGCCTGCGCTTCTTTGAACGCCAGGAAATCAAGCACGCGCTTGCGTACCTGCGCCTGCTCGACAACCCGCACGACGACACCTCATGGATGCGCGTGGTGAACTTTCCCACCCGGGGCATCGGGGCGCGCAGCGTGGAACAACTGGCCGACATTGCGCGAGAGCACGGTACAAGTCTGTACCGGGCTGCGCCCATGGTACCGGGGCGTGCAGGCGCTGCGGTCGCCCGTTTTGCCGCGCTGGTGCAAGGGCTGGCGCACGACGCGCAGTCGCTTACGCTGCCCGAACTCATTGAGCATGTGGTCAGGGAAAGCGGATTGGCGGCGCACTACGAGGCCGACCGCGAGGGGCAGGATCGCCTTGAGAACCTGCAGGAACTGGTTAACGCCGCCACCGTCTTCAGCAGTGAAGAGGGCTACGACGGCCTGCCCGCCGGCCGTGCCATCGAAACACCGCCGTCTGCCAATGACGCCGTGTTCGCCGACGATATCGCCACAGGTCCGGCGATGTCGCCCCTTGCCGCATTCTTGTCGCATGCTTCGCTTGAAGCCGGTGAGAACCAGGCCGCCGCAGGGCAAGATGCCGTCCAGCTCATGACCGTGCATGCGGCGAAAGGGCTGGAGTTCGATGTGGTGTTTCTCACCGGGTTGGAAGAAGGTCTCTTCCCACACGAGAACAGCGTTCTCGAAGCCGCAGGCCTCGAAGAGGAACGGCGTCTGATGTACGTGGCAATCACCCGCGCACGTGAACGGCTGTACCTTACGTTGGCGCAGAGCCGCATGTTGCATGGGCAAACCCGCTACGCGCTGCGCTCGCGCTTTCTTGACGAGATTCCCGATGAACACGTGAAGTGGCTCTCGCCGCGCGAAGCACCTCGACTGAGCGGCGGCGACGCGGCTTGGGGTGGGGCGTTCCGCCGTGGGCGCGGCTTCTCGGCGCCGTCGTCCACGCTCGCACCTGTTGCGCCGCGGTCGGCAACGACCGGGGTCACGGTGGGGCAGCAGCAGTTCCGTATCGGCACGGGGGTGCGTCACGCGCGCTTTGGTGAAGGCACGGTGCTTTCCTTAAGCGGCAGTGGCACCGAGGCCCAGGCTCAGATCCAATTCCGCGAAGTCGGCACCAAGACCTTGGCTCTAGGCGTCGCGCGTCTGGAAATCATTACGTAAGCTCGAACTCGCGGTCAATCGCTTCAAGCGCTTCCTGCAGTTCGAGCCATTCTTCTTCCAGCATGCCGTGGCGCTTGGTTAGTTCGCCGTGTTCGTTCAGTATGCGCAGGCGCTCATCGCGTCGATCATCGCTATATAGGTCGGCGTCGGCCACCACGGCATCAAGCTCGGCCAGCCGCTGCGCCGCCGATTCCATTTCGGTCTCTACCTTCTTCAACCGAGTTTCCAGCGGCTTGCGCCGCTGCGCCCGCTGCTGCCGTGTCTCGGCTTCAACACGCCGTTGGGCGCGCCGGTCGACTGGGCTAGCGACTTCGCTCTGGGCCTGACGTTCTTCGCGCTCTTGCGAACGTATCCGACTGCCTCGGTCTGCGAGCCAGTCACGGTAGTCTTCCAGATCGCCGTCGAATTCATGCACGCCGCCGTCAGCCACGATCCAGAAGCTATCAACGGTGGTACGCAGCAGATGCCGATCATGCGACACCAACAGCATGCTTCCGCCGAACTCAGCCAAGGCGGTGGCCAGCGCCTCGCGGGTTTCGACATCAAGGTGGTTGCTGGGCTCATCGAGCAGCAACAGGTTAGGTTTGCGGCGCACGATAAGCGAAAGCGCCAGCCGTGCTTTTTCTCCGCCCGACATGGGGCCGACCGGAGCGTTCACGGTATCGCCACTGAAGCCGAAGCTGCCCAGATAACTGCGCAGTTCAAGTTCGCGGGTTTGCGGCTCGACGCGAAGCAGGTGCTGCAGGGGCGTGGATTGCGCATCGAGCATATCGAGCTGGTGCTGGGCAAAATAGCCGATTTCCAGCCCTTTCGACGCATTGCGAGTGCCCTGCAGCGGTGCGAGTTCGCCCGACAAGGTCTTGATCAACGTACTTTTGCCCGCACCGTTCACGCCCAATACGCCGATGCGCCCGCCACCTCGCACCATCAGCGTAACGTCGCGCAGCACCGTATGCGCGGCGCCGTCGGCCTGCGGATAACCGGTACTGACGCCGTCGAGCACCAGCAACGGATCGGGCATGGCATCGGGTTCAGGAATGCGAATATCGATGCCCGATTCGGCGTGGATGGGCGCCAGCTTCTCCATGCGGGCCAGCGCCTTGACGCGGCTCTGTGCCTGTTTGGCCTTCGTGGCTTTAGCCTTGAAGCGGTCGATGAAGCCCTGCAGTCTTACGGTTTCCTTCTGCTGACGATCCCATGCGAGCCGTGTCTGGCGCAAGCGTTCGCTGCGTTGTTCAACAAAACTCTCATAGCCGCCCCGATAGCGCTGCAGCTTGCCCTGATCGAAGTGCAGAATGGCCTTCGCAACGGTGTCGAGGAACTCGGTGTCGTGCGAAATCAACATGACGGTTCCGGGGTAGCCCGCCAGCCATCGTTCGAGCCAAAGCATGGCGTCGAGATCCAGGTGGTTGGTGGGCTCATCAAGCAGCAACAGGTCGGAAGGCGCCATGAGGGCGCGCGCCAGGGCAAGACGCATTCGCCATCCACCCGAGAAACTCCCGACTGGATTCATCCATTGGTCGGGCGCAAAACCCAGGCCGGCCAATAGCTGCTCGGCGCGTGAAGGCGCCGTCCAGGCGTCAGCGTCGATGAGCGCCTGCTCAAGCTCGGCGATGCGTTGCCCGTCGTCGGCGCCCAAGGCCGCCCGCTCAGCCTGCAGGCGACGCAGCTTCCGGTCGCCATCGATGACGAATTCGCGTGCAGCGCGGTCGCGTTCGGTGATCTCTTGCTCGACGCTGATGATGCGCCATGCTGCCGGGATTTCGAGCGAGCCGGCGTCGACATCCAGGCCGCCTTCCAGCAGGGCGAAGAGGGTGGATTTGCCCGCACCGTTCTTGCCAACAATGCCGACGCGCTCACCCGGGTTGACTACGAAGTCGGCCCCATCGAGCAGTATTTTGGTGCCACGGCGAAGTACGAGATCTGAAGCGCGTATCACGGCTGAAGCTGCTCGCGCGTGATGAGCAGGATCTGGTCGTCGCTGCCCTCGGTACTCAACCAGACCGGTTCCAGTTCAGGGAACGCCGCCGTGAAGTGGTCGTACTCGTGGCCGATCTCCAGCACCAGTATGCCGTTGGGCGCGAGGCGTGATGGCGCGTCTGCCAGTATGCGGCGCACCAGCGCCATGCCGTCGGGGCCGCCCGCCAACGCCATATGCGGCTCGTGCCGGTATTCCTCGGGCAGGGCATCCATTGACGCCTGATTCACATAGGGCGGGTTGCACAGAATCAGGTCGTATTGCGCCTGTGCAGGCACGGCATCCAGTAAGTCGCTGCGCACCAGCTTCACTCGGTCTTCCATGTGGTGTAACGCGACATTGGTGTGCGCCACCGCCAAGGCGTCTTCAGACAGATCGACGCCGTCGATCTGAGCAGAGGGGAAGGCTATGGCGGCCAGAATCGCCAGACAGCCGGAGCCGGTGCACAGGTCGAGCACTCGCGTGATGGATTCGGCGTCGGCCACCCATGGCTGCAGCGACTCGGCCAGCAACTCCGAAATCGGCGAGCGGGGAATGATCACACGTTCATCAACCAGGAAACGATGCCCTTGCAACCAGGCCTCGCCCGTCAGGTAGGCGGCAGGCAGGCGCTGCTCGCAGCGGCGTTCCAGCACGTCAAGAAATCGAGCGCGTTCACTCGCCAGCACACGGGCGTCGAGAAAAGGTTCGAGATTGTCGGGCGGGAGGCTGAGCGTGTGCAGCAATAGATAAACCGCTTCATCCCAGGCGTTGTCGCTGCCATGGCCGAAGGTGAGCCCGGCGGCATGGAAGCGCGTTAACGCGTAGCGCAACAGATCGCGCAGGGTATGAAGATCCGCCGTATCGGCGGAAGATGAAACTGGCATGCGTGTGAGTTCTCGAAACTCGGGCTCAGGCCTGTGGCAACAGGCGTTCCAGGAGACCCCGATAGATGTTCTTCAGCGGTACCAGGTCGGCGACGGCGATATGCTCGTTGACCTGGTGAATGCTGGCGTTGATAGGACCGAATTCTACAACCTGAGGGCAGATGCGAGCCAAGAAGCGCCCATCTGACGTACCGCCGGTCGTTGAAAGCTCGGGTTCGCGGCCCGTGACGTCGGTAATGGCGTCGGCCAGGGCATCGCTCAGATCGCCTGCCGGTGTGAGGAATGGCTCGGCCCCGAGTGTCCAGGCGATATCGTAGTCGAGCTGATGCTGATCCAGAATATCGAGCACCCGCTGCTTCAGTGATTCTGGAGTACTGGCCGTGGCGAAGCGGAAGTTGAAGTCGAGCACCGCCGTGCCCGGGACGACATTCCCGGCGCCCGTGCCGGATTGCATGTTCGATACCTGGAAGGTGGTGGGCGGGAAATGCTCGTTGCCGTTATCCCACTGTTCGGTGGTGAGCCGTGTCAGCGC
>CAZPYF010000090.1:8047-9110 GCA_964590015.1 uncultured Burkholderiaceae bacterium | reverse complement strand
TTCCTGAACATTCTCCAACGCCAGGTGCGCTGATGCCTTCAATACGCAACAGCGGGCGACGTGCCCGCCGGTTGAAGAACGAAATCAACGTCGTGCCATACATCGACGTCATGCTGGTGCTGTTGGTCATTTTCATGGTCACGGCACCCATGATCACGCCCGGCCTCATTGAACTGCCTTCCGTTGGCCGTGCATCGGATGTTCCGCTCAAGCCAGTAGAACTTCAGATCGACGAATCGGGCACCATGTCAGTGCGGGTGCGCGATTCAGGCAATGAATTCGAGCCGGTGTCGGAAGAGAACCTCGTTTCGCAAGTACGTTCTCTGGTTAGCCCCGAAACCCCCGTTATCATCTCGGCCGATGGGCGGGTCTCTTACGAAACCGTGATGAAAGTGATGGATGAGCTGCGTAGCAGCGGTATCACGCGCCTGGGTCTGCTGGTGGATCAGCATGGCTTGCCCGCCGATGATCAACCGTAAGCGCTGCCAGGTCCTTCGCTGATGTCACCTTTCAAGCGCAACACCCCTCGCTCCCCTTCCCATCTCACGCCTGAACAGCGCGAGGAGCGGAAGGCGTTCGGCTATGCGGTGGGCATACACGCTCTTCTATTCGCATTCATGATCGTGGGCTTTGTCTCAACGCCCACCACGCCGCAACCCGTACAAGTCGAACTCTGGACTGACGGCGTATCGCCGAACGCTCAACCAGAGGAACCGATAGAGGAAGAGGAAACGGCCGAGGAGCCGGAGCCCGAGCCTCAGCCGGAACCGGAGCCTGAACCTGAACCTGAACCCGAACCGGAGCCGGAACCGGAACCGGAACCAGAACCGGAGCCTGAGCCGCTGCCCGAGCCCGAACCGGAGCCGCTTCCTGAGCCCGAGCCAGAACCCACCCCCGAGCCGGAAGTGGCGCCTGAGCCGTTGACGACTCCGCCTGTACCGGAAGCGGAACCTGAGCCCGATCCTGAGATCGCGCTCGAGGAAGCGCGCAAGAAGAAGGAAGAGCAGGAAGCCGCCGAGCGCAAGGCGCGCGAGGAGGCCGAGCTCAAAGCCAAAGAAGAGGC
>CAZPYF010000090.1:0-7947 GCA_964590015.1 uncultured Burkholderiaceae bacterium | reverse complement strand
GAACGCAAGGCTAAGGAAGCGGCCGAACGTAAAGCCAAGGAGGAAGCCGAGCGCAAGGCTAAGGAAGCAGCGGAACGCGAGGCCAAAGAAGAAGCTGAGCGTAAAGCCAAGCAAGAGGCCGAACGTAAGGCTAAGGAAGAAGCTGAACAAAAGGCCAAGGAAGCAGCCGAACGTAAGGCGAAGGAAGAAGCAGCCAAGAAGGCCGCGGCTGCAAAAGCCGCTGCAGAGAAAGCCGCTGCAGAAAAGAAAGCTAAGGAAGCGGCCGCGAAAAAGGCGGCAGCCGACAAGAAGGCGAAGGAAGATGCCGCAAAACGCGAGGCTCTGCGTGCCGCCATGCGTGGCGACGCCCTGGGGGCCGCCGGCATTCCTGGTGGCACTGCCGACCGCAACCAGGCGGGTGGCGGCGGCGGGAACGATGGCTATGCCGCGAAGATCCGGGCGTGTATCCGGCCGCGCGTCATTTATAACGTTCCGTCCCGTCAGGGCAGCAACAATCCGACGGTACAATTCCTGGCTAGCCTGAATCCCGATGGCACGGTCCGGGAAGTGCTGATCAAGCGCTCTTCAGGAATCAGCGGTTTCGACGAAGCCGTACGCAAGGGCATCGCTGCCTGCTCGCCCTTCCCCCGTCCGCCCACCGGTGCTTATCCGCGTGAAGTCGACGGCGTATACAGAATGTATGACTGACAGGAGAATCCACACCATGACCTCTGCCACTGCAGTACGCAGCTATGCTGTTTCTTGGCGCAGTTGGGCGGGCGCCATGCTGGCGGCCACCGTCACGATGGTGGCATCACCGGCACAGGCGCAGCTGCGCGTCGATATTTCCGGCGTGGGCGCAACGCAATATCCGATTGCCATCGCCGATTTCGACGGCGACCCACAAGGCAGAAATGTCGCCGAGATCATTCGCGCCGACTTGTCTCGCTCGGGTCAGTTCCGACTGGTCAATGCCACCGGCGCAAATCTCAATGTGGAAAGCCCAGTTTCCTTTGCCGACTGGACAGGTCGTGGCGCCGATTACCTGGCGTATGGCAGCGTGACGCAGGCTGGAGGTCAGTACACCATCAGCTATCGCCTGGTCGACAACTTCCGCCAGACACAGCTTGACGCGGTGGCCTTCGCCGGCAATGAGCGTGAATTGCGTCGTCTGTCACATCGCATTGCTGACCGCATCTACGAAAAGATCACCGGCGTGCGTGGCGTGTTCTCGACGCGGATCGCCTACGTGTTGCAGGCGGGCGACACGTACGAGTTACAAATTGCAGATGCCGACGGCCAAAACCCCCAGGTGATGCTGCGCTCAAAACACTCCATTATTTCACCGGCGTGGTCGCCCGACGGCTCCAAACTGGCGTATGTCAGCTTTGAGTTGGGTAAACCCGTAGTGTATGTACAGACGCTCGGCTCGGGTCAGCGTACCCCTGTAGCGAACTTCAAGGGCAACAACAGTGCGCCGGCGTGGTCACCGAGCGGAGACCAACTGGCCGTGGTGCTTTCACGCGATGGCATTTCGCAGATCTATACGATGGGGCTGGATGGTTCGGGCCTGCGTCGCGTGATGCGATCGCCGTTGATTGATACAGAACCGCAATACACACCTGACGGATCCTCGCTGATTTTCACCAGTGATCGCGGCGGTAGCCCGCAGATCTACCGTGTACCCGTTTCGGGCGGCGAAGCGCAAAGAGTTACCTTCGGCGGCAGTTACAATATCTCACCCGCCCTGTCGCCCGACGGTAACAACCTAGTGTACGTTACACGAAGAAACGGCGCCTTCCGACTTGGCCTCATGGACATGGCCAGTGGCAACGAGCAACTGCTTACCGCAGGGCCAGACGATGAGTCACCCAGCTTCGCGCCCAACGGAATGCAGATTCTTTACAGCTCGGTCCAAGACGGGCGCAGCGTACTAGCCGTCACTTCGGTCGACGGTCGGGTACGCCAGACGCTCTCTGCGCTCAATGGCAAAGTCCGCGAGCCGGTATGGGGTCCGTTCACCGATTAAAAGTTAGTGAGTGTCTTTTTTAAGGAAATCAAATGAGCTCGCGCATCGCAAGAAGCCTTACCCTCGCCGCACTGACTGCTGCTCTGGCAGCTTGCAGTTCGGTACCTCTGGATCAGGCAGGCACCACGGGTGGTGCCGGAGCTGACGGTGCCAGTACGGGCCAGATCATGGATCCGTTCAATCCTCAGAGCCCGCTGGCACAACAGCGGTCGGTGTATTTTGAATTCGATAGCTACACCATTCCTGAGCAATACCGCAGCCTGGTGGAAATGCATTCCAACTATCTGCGGGGCAATTCGCAGCAGCGCGTACGTGTCGAAGGGCACGCTGACGCCCGCGGCGGATCCGAGTACAACCTGGCACTGGGCCAGCGTCGTTCGGAAGCCGTTTCGCGCATGATGGGCCTGCTGGGCGTCAACGCCGGCCAGATCGAGGCCATCAGTTTCGGTAAGGAACGCCCACGTGCCACGGGCAACACCGAAGCCGACTACGCCGAGAACCGCCGCGCAGATATTGTTTATCAGCAATAATATCGGCACCGCTGTCCCTGTAGCGCCGTGGCGGTCGACCGCCGCGGCGTTTTTCATTTGAACGGATACGAACTATGCGCTTGAGCCCTACTTTCCTTCGCAGCGCCGTGCTGAGCCTGGCAATGTTCGCTGCCATTGGCACGACTCCCGCCCATGCCTTTGCCGATGATCAGGCTCGTCGGGCCATTCTCGACCTACGCGAGCAGATGAGCACTCTGGTTGACCAGAGCCGACAGATTCGTGTGCGGCAAGCAGACCAGATCGAGAACTTGCAGCAGGAAGTGGCCCGCTTACGCGGCGAGGTTGAGCGTCTGGGCCATATCGCCCAGCGCAATCAGCCCGCCGAAGACGCGACGGCCAGTTCTTCGATACAAGTGGCCGACCCCGCTGAACAGGCGGCATACGATCAGGCCATGCAGCGCTTCCGCGCAGGGCAGTACCAAGAAGCCGCCACGGCGCTCACCACGTTCATTCAAACGTATCCGCAAAGCGCCCTGGTGCACGAAGCGCGCTTCTACCGAGGTAGCAGCCTGTACGCCACGAAAGATTTCAGAGGTTCGATCAGCGGCCTTGAAAGCATGGTCAACGCGGCACCCAACGACCCGCGCGCGCCTGACGCTCTCCTTGTCATTGCCGCGAGCCAGGTCGAACTGAATGATCTGGGCGGTGCCCGCACGACCCTGCAGCGCATTGTCAACGAGCATCCCAATACCCACGCTGCCGAAACAGCCAAGAGCCGACTGAAGCTGTTGCAGTGATGTCGGCAGGGGCGAGCCATACAAATGCTCCGCGGCGGGCCATGCGCGTCCGGATGCTGCTCGCCTGGGTCGGCGCGCTTGTCGTGCTGCTGGGCATCGACCTCACCACAGGTGCCGCATCGCTCAGCAGCAGCGAAATATGGCACAGCTTGGTCAACCCGCAGTCAGTGGGTAGTACTGAGCACCTGATCGTCTGGCAGTTGCGCCTCCCTCAGGCGCTCATGGCCATCGTCACAGGCGCCGCGCTCGGATTGGCCGGCGCCGAGATGCAGACGGTGCTCGAGAATCCACTGGCAAGCCCATTCACGCTGGGCATTTCTTCGGCAGCGGCACTGGGTGCCGCGTTGTCGCTCGCTCTGGGCGTGCACCTTCCGGGTATTCCCGTCGAGTACGGCGTAACCGCCAATGCCTTCCTCATGGGTTTGTTGTGCGCATTGCTGCTTGATCACGCGGCGAAGCGGCTGCGCATGGCACAGCACGGCATCGTACTATTAGGCATTGCGCTCGTCTTTGGGTTTAACGCCTTGCTTGCCCTGATACAGCTGGTGTCAGACGCCGCTGCGCTTCAGAACCTGCTGTACTGGATGATGGGCAGCCTGGGCAAAAGCCGCTGGGCCGACGTAGGTTTATTGAGCGCGGTGCTGGCGTTCGCCGGTGTGTTCTCAATGTGCCAGGCGTGGCGGCTCACGGCGCTGCGCTTCGGCGAAGAGCGCGCTGCCAGTCTGGGCGTCGATACGAAGCGCGTCCGACGCCATGCGCTCATGCGCGTCAGCCTGCTGGCCGCCACCGCCGTTGCGCTCGTTGGCGTCATCGGGTTCGTCGGGCTGGTGGCCCCACATATTGCCCGCCGCTTATGGGGCGAAGATCATCGCTGGTATCTCCCTGCCAGCGCATGTGCCGGCGCTCTGATACTGCTCGCGGCATCCGTCTGTGCCAAGCAGCTAAGCACCCAGATCGAGATCCCGGTGGGTATCGTCACCACGCTGGTGGGCATTCCGTTCTTCATGGTCGTGCTGTCGCGCCGGAGGTTGGGCTGATGGCCTTGCGACTGCACGAGCTTCACTGCAGCCTGGGCCGGCGCAAGGTTTTGCAGGGGCTCAGTGCCGCCCCGTTGAACCATGGTCAGGTTGTGGCGGTTCTGGGCCGCAACGGTGTTGGGAAGTCGACCCTGCTGCGCAGCATAGCCGGCACCGTACCTTGCACCGCCACACAGCTGCATCTCGGCGATCTCGATTTGCGGCCACTTCGACCCGCCGCGAGAGCAGAGACCATACGATACCTGCCTCAGGCGTCTCCCGGTGCCTTATACCTAAGCGTGCAGGAATGCCTCGCGGTAGCACTGAATGCTCACCATCGACATCCCGCTGAGGAAACGCGACAACGCATCGCCATCGTTGCATCCGACCTGGGTATTGATACGCTGCTCGAACGCCCGGTCGACGAGCTGTCGGGCGGCCAGCGGCAACTCGTCTGGCTGGCGCAATCGCTGATCCACCAGCCTCGCGCTCTGTTGCTCGATGAACCGCTCGCGGCGCTCGACCCGAACTTTCAGCACCATGTCATGAAATTGCTCAGGCGTTTAGCCGAAGAGCGCGCGTTGCTGGTGCTCGTAGTACTGCATGATCTGAATATGGCAATGCGCTATGCCGACCAGGCTTTGGTTCTGCAAGACGGCAAAGTGCTGGCTCAGGGCCCGGTCGATTTCGCCCTGAGCCCCGAAACATTGGCCCGCGCGTTCCGGGTCAGGGCCCGCATTGAGCCCTGCTCGCAAGGAACCTCGATGATCGTCATCGACGATCTGCTCACACTCTGAACAAACCCATGCAAGCTCCACCCTCCTTCACGGAACACGTCACGTTCGCCGCCGGCACGCCCGTACACCATATCGAAGCCGGCTCGGGCGATATTCTAATGTTGCTGCACGGCTCCTTGTGCGACTATCGCTACTGGCGCTGGCAAATGCCGGCATTCGCGGGCTCATACCGTGTGGTGGCCCCAAGCCTGCCCGGCTGTTGGCCACAAGCGGTCGACCGCACGAGCGCCACAACAACGACACCCAATGCCGCAGCAAGCGATATGGCTACGCCATTCAGTATGGTTCAGCATGTGCAGTCAGTCATGGATCTATGCGCGCGCCTGTCGCCGGATCGCCCCGTGCACATGGTGGGTCATTCACGCGGAGCACAGGTTGCGCTCGAGGCGGCCCAGGCCATGCCGGAGCGCGTGGGCGCGCTGGTGCTAGCGGACCCCGGGTTCGCGTTTACCGATGAGCCGCCAATAGTGCCCGTGCATCGCGCCATTGCCGAGCGCCTCGGGCAAGCGCCCCTTGATGAGGTGCTGGCCGACTTCGTTGATACGGTGAACGGGCCGGGTACCTGGCGGCAAACGGTAAGCTGGTTCAAGGACATGGTGCGCGCCAATGCCTGGACGCTTTTGCCGCAGCTCGCTGACATGGGCCGCTGTGTTGACCTCGACGGACTAGCCCAAACGCTGCGCGGCCCCGTATTGCTGGTGGGCGGGGAACTCAGCCCGCCCCGCTACGGCACGCGCATCGATGCATTGATGAAGGCGCTGCCACAGGCCACCCGCGTGGTGGTGCCTAAGGCCGCCCATGGTATGAATCTGGCAAACGCCCGCTATTTCAACGAAACGGTGCTGAATTTCCTGCGCTCGGCGTAAACCGTCAGCACGCCCCCGCAAGGGCGTGCTGACTTGAGTATTACTTGCGGGGCAGCTTGCCTGCCACACCCTCAACGTAGAAGTTCATGCGATTGAGCGCATCATCATCGAACGTGCCCGACTCGAGTATCACCTTGCCTGTGTTGTCTTTCACCGGTGCATCGAAGGGCGTGAGCGTGCCGGCGATGATGGCTTGCTTCTTCTCTTCCACCAGTGCGCGCACGTCTTCCGGCACGGCGGGGCCGAAACCTTCAACGCGTGCCATGTCGGCCTTCAAGCCGCCCCAGGTGAGGTCGGATTTCCACGTGCCGTCGAGCACCTGGCGCGCGGCGTTGGTGAAATAGTCGCCCCAATGATGGGTCACCGCCACAAGCTGTGCCTTGGGCGCGAACTTGCTCATGTCGGAGTGGTACGCCACCGCATACTTGCCCTGCTCTTCCGCTGCCTGAACCGTGGCGGTGGAGTCAGTGTGGTGCGTTAGAACGTCGGCCCCCTGCCCCAGCAGGGCGATGGCTGCGTCGCGCTCTTTGCCTGGGTCGTACCAGCTGTTCACCCAGATCACGCGTACTTCCGCATCCGGATTCACGCTGCGAATGCCGCGTGTGTAAGCGTTGATGCCTTGCAGAACTTCGGGAATGGGAAACGCGCCCACATACCCGATGATGTTGCTCTGGGTCATCTTGCCGGCCACGATACCCGCCAGATAACGAGCTTCATAGAACCGCGCGTTAGTCACCGCGACGTTCTCGGCCGTCTTGTATCCGGTTGAGTGCACGAACTTGACGTCGGGGAACTGCTTCGCCACTTTCAACGTCGGATTCATGTAGCCGAACGATGTCGTGAAGATGAGCTTGTTGCCCTGCTGAGCCAGGTCGCGGATCACGCGTTCGGCGTCGGCGCCTTCCGGAACGTCTTCGACATACTGGGTCACCACCTTGTCGCCCAGTGCCTCTTCAAGCTCAAGGCGACCAATATCCTGCTGCCAGGTCCAGCCGGCTTCACCGATGGGGCTGACATACACGAAACCAACTTTCAGCGGCTCTTCCGCTTGTGCGGCGACCGGAGCGCCCACGGCCATTGCCAAGGCGGCGGCGCCCAAGGCAGTACGAATGAAGTGTCCAGACATGATGACGGTCCTTAAACGTTGGGATTGAAATTCTTGCCGAGAGACGCCGGCATGTTCAGCCGGATCCAGGCAGCGTTGCGCGATATGAGCACCAGCACCACGACAGTGGCAATATACGGCAGCATGGAGAGCAACTGCGAAGCGATGGGTACACCCAACGCCTGCATGTGATACGTGAGAATAGTGATGCCCCCGAACAGATAGGCGCCGGCCATTACACGGAACGGGCGCCAGGTGGCAAACGTAGTGAGCGCCAGCGCGATCCAGCCGCGACCGGACACCATGCCTTCCACCCACAGCGGGGTATACACGAGCGACATGAAGGCGCCCGCCAACCCGGCGCAAATACCGCCGAACAACACGGCCGCCAGCCGGATGCGACGGACATCGTAGCCAAGCGAGTGCGCGGAAGACGGCGATTCGCCGACCGCACGCAATATCAGGCCGGGGCGTGAACGCCCCAAAAACCAGGCGATAGCCACGCACAGCAGCAATGAGCCATACACCAGCGGATGGTGCCGGAACAAGGCGGGCCCCAACACGGGAATGTCCTGCAAGAACGGAATGCCGAACTGAAGCGGCAACAGGCTCTCGCCGGCATACGGCAAACCGAGATAGGCCGAGGCGCCCACGCCGAACAATGAGAGTGCTAGCCCCGTGGCCACTTGATTGGCGCCCAGCCAGATGGTGAGCCAGGCGAAGAACCCCGCCATCAGCATGCCTACAAGCGCACCGGCAATAAAGCCGAGGGTGAAACTGCCTGTGCCGATCGTGACGGCAAAGCCCGTGATGGCGCCCATCAGCATCATGCCTTCCGAGCCCAGGTTGATGACGCCGCTGCGTTCG
>CAZPYF010000089.1:0-9228 GCA_964590015.1 uncultured Burkholderiaceae bacterium | reverse complement strand
TACATGGTGCGCGGCGATGATGTACGCCACACGGGCCTGAAGTACACCGAACGGGCCGCCCGGGGCGAGCTCGAAGAGCCCGACCTGGGCGTGGCGGCCGCCGAACGCCGGGTCGTTGAGCCGGCTGCGCCTCAGTCGGAAGGCGGCGGTACGTAACCCTGGGCTTCAACATCGACGTCGTCGAAAAGATAGCTTTCCATCTGCTGCGCCAGGTATTTGCGCGCGCGGGCGTCGGCCAGGTTCAGGCGGTTCTCGTTCACCAGCCGGGTCTGGATATTAGTCCAGTCGATCCAGGCCTCTTTTGAGATTTCGCGCCAGATGCGAACACCAAGATCGCCGGGGTACGGAGGGTAGTCCAGCCCTTCGGCTTCGCGTTTGAGCTTGGTGCATTGGACCATGCGAGTCATGTGTTCACCTTCAGAAAAAGTCAAAGACACACCCCGGCAGTGCCGGGGTGTAATCATTGTAGCGGCTGGTGGAAAACGCGGCGTAGGCCTCAAGCGCTACGGCGGTTTGCGTGCACCGCTACAGACGTTTAATGAAAATGAGGCTCTTGCGCGAATGGTTGTAGGTAAGCTGGCGCTCTTTGGGCAGGTCGCTGACACTGCCCTGCACGAAACCCCGTTTGATGAACCAATGCGACGTACGCGTCGTTAGTACGAATAAACGCCTGGCGCCCATGCTGCGCGCGCGCATTTCGGCGTGGCGAAGCAGCATTTCGCCTTCGCCTTCGCCCTGCCATTCCGACTGTACGATGAGGCAGGCCATTTCAGCCATGCCGTCTTGCGGGTATGGAATGACCGCCACGCAGCCGTAGATCACACCATCGTGCTCAAGCACGGTGAAACGCTCGACATCGCGCTCAATTACAGCGCGCCCGCGCGGCACCAGCGTGCCGTCGGCTTCCAGCGGCTCGATCAGTTGCACGATGGCGCCGATATCGTCGACCAGGGCGGGGCGTAGATCGTCGAGGGCGTCTTCCACCACCATGGTGCCCACCCCGTCGTGGGTGAAGATTTCCAGGAGCACTGAACCGTCGAGCGTGTAGGGCAGCAGATGGGCGCGTGCCACGCCGCGCTTCACGGCCCTCGAAGCATGCGAAAGAAAGGCCAGGGTGTCGTCGTCGAGCTGTTGCTCGGCCAGCAGACGATCAGCTTCTTCACGGGCAAGTTCCGTAACGGTGGTACCCGAGCCGTCGCGTATCAGGCGATCTTGGGTCAGGAAGATGAGCTTCTCGGCGCGCAAGGCGATGGCCGCACTGGTGGCCAGGTCTTCCATCGCAAGATTGAACGCGTCGCCGGTGGGCGAGAACCCAAGCGGCGAGAGCAATACGATGGCACCCTGGTTGATGACGGCCTTGATGGCTTCGATATCGACTTTGCGCACCGCACCGGTGTGCTGGTAGTCGACGCCGTCGATGATGCCGACCGGTCGGGCAGTAATGAAGTTGCCTGAAATCACGCGGATCTTGGCGTGCGACATCGGGGTATTGGGCAGCCCCTGGCTGAAAGACGCTTCGATGTCGAGACGGATTTCGCCGGCGGCCTCCTTTGCGCATTCCAGCGCAGCGGCGCTGGTGGGCTCGGTGCCGCGCCCGAATTGCGTGTCGTAACCCTTCAGGCGCAGCTGTTCGTTGACCTGCGGCCGCGAGCCGTGCACCAGAATGAGCTTCACGCCCAGCGCAGAGAGCAGCGAAAGGTCTTGAATCAATGTGTTCAAGGCGCCGTCGACCACCAGTTCGCCCCCGAAGGCGACCACGAAGGTCTTGCCCCGAAAGTCGTGCACATAAGGCGCCACTTCGCGGAACCATCGCACGAACTGTGCGGGGGCAAACTCGGGGGCGTCCTGTGCGGAATAGGTCTCGCTTTCTACTGTGGTCATACGTGTTGCATCCGGTGAGGCGGGCAGGCAAATAGGAAAATTATAATGATGCGTTGTTCGACTCACCCTGGTTTCACGGAAAAGACGGATCCATTGTCAGAAAACCCACACTCCCCCCCGGGGCGGCGTAGCCGCCCGTCGAAATCGCCCGCACCCGCCACGCCTCGGCTTGATCGCGAACCGCCGCCTATCCATTACCCGGAAGACCTTCCGGTCAGCGAGCATCGCGAGCTACTGGCGCGGGCAATCGAAGCGCATCCGGTGGTGATCGTCAGCGGCGAAACCGGTTCCGGTAAAACCACGCAGCTGCCCAAGATTTGCCTTGAGCTCGGGCGGGGGCGCAAGCGCATGATCGCGCACACCCAGCCCCGCCGGCTCGCCGCCACCTCGGTGGCGAAGCGCATTGCCGACGAGTTGAATACCGAGCTGGGCGACTGGGTGGGCTACCAGATTCGCTTTAATGATCGCAGCGGCCCGAACGTGGCCATCAAGCTCATGACTGACGGCATCTTGCTCGCCGAGACGCAACGCGATCCGCTGCTGCGCCGTTACGACACCATCATTATCGATGAAGCGCATGAGCGCAGCCTGAATATCGACTTCCTGCTGGGCTTTCTTAAACGCCTTCTTGAGAAGCGCCGCGATCTGAAGTTGATCATCACGTCGGCCACCATTGACGCCGACCGATTCGCGCGCCATTTCGGAACCGACGATAAGCCGGCGCCCATCATCGAGGTATCGGGGCGGCTGTATCCGGTGGAAGTGCGTTACCGCCCGATCGAGCGCGAGCCGGCACAGGAAGGGGCCGCCCGGACGAGCAGTCGCGACGAAGAGCGCGACTTGATCGACGCGGTGGTCGAGGGTGTGGATGAATGCGCCCGTCACGGCCCGGGCGATGTGTTGGTGTTCTTGCCCGGTGAGCGCGAAATCCGCGAATCGGTCGAGGCGTTGCGCAAGCATCATCCTCCGGGAACCGAGGTGTTGCCCTTGTACGCAAGGCTGTCGCAGGCGGAGCAGGAGCGTATCTTCCGCCCCCAGGGCAGCATGCGCCGCATTGTGCTCGCCACCAACGTCGCCGAAACGTCGCTCACCGTGCCGGGCATACGCTTCGTTGTCGATAGCGGGCTGGCGCGCGTGAAGCGTTATTCCTGGCGCAACAAGGTTGAACAGCTGCGTATCGAGCCCATTTCCCGGGCCTCGGCCAATCAGCGCGCAGGGCGCTGCGGGCGTATCGGCCCGGGGGTCTGTATCCGGCTGTACGACGAGGCCGATTACGAAGCTCGCCCGGCGTTTACCGACCCCGAGGTGCTGCGGTCTTCGCTGGCGTCGGTCATTCTGCGCATGAAGGCGCTCAAGCTCGACGATATCGAAGCGTTTCCGTTTGTCGACCCGCCGTCGCGTCGCGCCGTTGTCGATGGCTACCAGCAGCTGCAGGAGCTCGGTGCCCTTGATGAAGAGAATCGCCTGACCGCTGTTGGGCGCGAACAGGCGCGGCTACCCGTCGACCCGAGAGTAGGGCGCATGATTCTCGCCGCGCGCGATCAGCAGTGTCTGACCGAGATGCTGGTGATTGCTGCGGCACTGTCGGTTCAAGACCCGCGCGATCGCCCGATGCAGGAACGTGAGGCCGCCGAAGCGGCACATGCCAAGTTCAACGACGAGCGCTCCGAGTTTCTGTCGTACCTAAAGCTGTGGCGCTGGTATGCCGAACAGGTGGCGCATAAGGGCTCCCAGCGCAAGCTGGTGGCCCTGCTGCGGCAGAATTTTCTTTCGCCCATGCGCCTGCGGGAATGGCGCGATGTGCATAGCCAACTTTCGGCCCTCGTGGGTGAACAAGGGTGGCGCCTGAACGCCTCTGATGGCACCTACGAGCAGGTGCACATGGCGCTGCTCACCGGGCTGCTGGGCAACGTGGGCGTGAAGTCGGAGGAGGGCGGCGCGTACCTGGGCGCCCGCGATATCCGCTTTTACATTCACCCGGGGTCGCCCCTGGGCAAGAAAGCCGGGCGGTGGATTGTGGCAGGCGAACTTGTTGAGACCACGCGCCTTTATGCCCGTAGCATCGCCCGAATCGACCCGCGGTGGGTGGAGCGAGCCGGTGCACACTTGTTGCGCAAGGTCTGGTCTGATCCACGGTGGGAAAAGAAGGCGGGCCAGGTGGTGGCCAATGAACGGGCAACCTTGTACGGCCTGACCGTATACGCCGGTCGCCGCGTGCATTTTGGGCGCATCGATCCTAAGCAGGCGCGCGATATCTTCATACGCGACGCTTTGGTTACGGGCGAGATCCTCAGTAACCTGCCGTTCCTGCGGCATAACAGCCGCCTCATTGCTTCAATCGAGAAGCTTGAACACCAGACGCGTCGGCCCGACATTCTGGTAGACGACACCTTGATTCAGGCGTTCTATGACGCCCGTATTCCCGCCGATATTTCGCAGACGGCCACTCTCGAGCGTTGGTATCGCGGCCTCGACCCCAAGGCGGCTCGCGACTTGGAGCTGAATCGCGACGAACTCATGCGCCATGATGCGTCGGGCATTACGACAGACGTGTTTCCGCGCAAGGTGAACTGGCATGGCGTCGACATGTCGCTCGACTACCATTTCGAACCGGGCTCCGTGCGCGACGGCGTTACGCTCAACGTACCGCTGTTTGCGCTGAACCGTATCGACGCGATGCGCTGCGAGTGGCTGGTTCCCGGCATGCTGAAGGAAAAAGTGCATTTGCTGCTCAAATCCCTACCGCAAAAGCTGCGTCGTCATTGCGTGCCGTTGCCCGACTATGCCGCCGGCTTCGTCGACCGCTGGTTCGACCAGGCCTCCGACCCCGGCATGAGCCTTATTGATGCCGTGGCTCAAGACATGTGGCAACAGGTGAAGGTCAGGCCACAGCGCACCGACTTCAAGCTCGAAACGTTGCCGGCCCATCTGTTCATGAACTTCAAGGTGGTGGACGAGCATGGGCGCATGCTGTCGGGCGGGCGCAATCTCGATCAGCTTAAGGCCGAACACGGTCGCGAGGCACAGGCGTCGTTCCAGAAAGTGGCGGTGCGTGATCAGGAGGTCGCTCAGGCGCTGAGCCACGAGAATCTTACTGATTGGACATTCGGCGAACTGCCGGAAGTCATGGAGATTCACCGTAAAGGGCAGTCATTCATTGGCTACCCGGCGCTGGTTGACGCTGGCACGCATTGCGAGCTCGACGTGTTCGATGACCCGGGTCAGGCCCGCCTGCATCATCGCCGGGGCTTATGCCGCCTGTTTCGGCTCGGCCTGAAGGATCAGATCAAGTTCCTGGAAAAGAATATTCCCGATCTGACCCGCATGAGCATGCTGTACATGAGCCTGGGCACCCAGGAAGACTTGCGCGATCAAATCATTGACTGCGGTATTTATCAGGCATTCATGGCCGATCCGTGGCCCCATGATCGCGAATCATTCGAGGCACGCAAGGCCGAGGGCCGTAACCGGCTCGGGCTTGTGGTGCAGGAAATCGCCCGCTTGGCCGGCACGATTCTGGCGGAGTGGGCGGCGCTTACCAAGAAGCTGCCCCAGGCCAAGCCCCATACCGAGGCCTATCGTGATTTGCAGCACCAAATCTCAACGCTCATGACGCGTCACTTCCTGCGCGATACGCCCTACGAGCGTCTGACGCACTTGCCGCGCTACCTGAAGGCGGCGCAGGTGCGTATCGACAAGCTGCGCGCCGACCCGACGCGCGATGCTCGCAACATGGCCGAGATGGCGCCGCTGCTGGCGCAATACCAACGGGCGATGCAGTCGTTGAAAGGGGCGCCCGATACACAGCTCGAAAATTTCCGATGGATGCTGGAAGAGCTGCGCGTTGCCTTGTTTGCGCAAGAATTACGCACGCCCGCGCCGGTATCCGTGAAGCGGTTGCAGAAGGCGTGGGCGGCGATGCAGCGCTAGTACAATCGCGCCATGATTCAGGAACCCGCCACCCCCGCTTTCGTTCACCTGCGTGTCCACTCCGAGTTTTCGGTTGTCGATGGAATCGCGCAGATACCCGCTTTGGTAAAGAAGGCCGTCGAGTTCGGCCAACCGGCGCTCGCCCTCACCGACTTGATGAACCTCTTTGGCTTCGTGAAGTTCTACCGGGCCGCGCAGGCCCAGGGCGTGAAGCCGATTGCCGGTGGCGATGTCTGGCTCGAGAACGAGCTCGATCGCGACAAGCCGCAGCGCCTGCTGCTGTTGGCGCGCAACCATACCGGTTACCTGGCGTTGTGCGAGCTGCTGAGCCGCGCCTGGCTTACGAATCAGTATCGGGGCAGGGCGGAGATCCGGCGTGAGTGGCTGGCGGGGCAGCAAGGGCTCATCGTGTTGTCGGGTGGGCGTCATGGTGATGTGGGCCAGCTCCTTGAGGCCGGCCGTGAAGATGAAGCACTGGCACGCGCGGCACAGTGGGCCGCCCAATACGGCGACGACTATTTCATCGAACTGCAGCGTAGCGGTGCCGACGGCGACGATGCCTATGTGCAGGCCGCGCTGCGGCTGGCCGCGCGCCTTGATCTGCCCGTGGTGGCGACGCACCCCATTCAGTTTCTGGCGCAGGAAGACTTCCGCGCCCATGAGGCGCGCGTATGTATTGCCGAAGGCGAACAGCTGGGCAACGCCCGGCGCCGGCGCCGCTTCACTGATCAGCAGTACATGCTCAGCTCAGAAGAAATGGCGCGGCGGTTCGCCGATGTGCCGTCAGCCATTGCCAACACGGTCGAGATCGCGCGTCGCTGCAACCTCGTACTGGAATTGGGCAAGCCGCGGCTGCCGGACTTCCCCACCCCGGAAGGCATCACCCTTGATCAGTACATGATCCAATTGTCGGAGGAAGGGCTTGAAGGGCGCATGCGCCAGCTCTACCCCGACGAAGCCGAGCGGGCGGCGCAGTATCCTGCCTATATGGAGCGCCTTCAGTGGGAATGCTCGATCATCATCAAGATGGGCTTCCCCGGCTACTTCCTGATCGTGGCCGACTTCATCAACTGGGGCAAGAGCAATGGCGTACCGGTCGGCCCCGGCCGGGGTTCGGGTGCCGGATCGCTCGTGGCCTATTCGCTGGGCATCACCGATCTTGATCCCATACGCTATGACTTGCTGTTCGAGCGCTTCCTCAACCCCGAGCGCGTGTCGATGCCCGACTTCGATATCGACTTCTGCCAAGACAATCGCGAACGGGTCATCGACTATGTGAAGCAAAAGTACGGCAAAGACGCAGTCAGCCAGATCGCCACGTTCGGCACGCTTGGAGCGAAGGCCGTGGTACGCGACGTGGGGCGCGTGCTGGAAATGCCGTATTCGCTGTGCGATGGGTTGTCGAAGATGATTCCCTTCAGCCCCATGGACCCCTGGACGCTCGACCGCACATTGAAGAACGAGCCCGCGTTCCTGGAGCGCTACGAGCAGGAAGAGGAAGTCCGTGCGCTCATCGATCTGGCCAAGCCGCTCGAAGGCCTGACTCGCAACGTCGGCATGCACGCTGGCGGCGTGCTTATTGCGCCCGGCAAACTCACGGATTTCTGCCCCCTGTATTGCCAGCCGGGCGTCGATAGCAACGCGGTGTCGCAGTACGACAAAGACGACGTGGAAGCCGTAGGGCTGGTGAAGTTCGACTTCCTGGGCTTGCGTAACCTCACCATTCTTGATTGGGCCGTGCGCTATGTTCAGCGCTACAACCCGACCAAGCGCGACTTTGATCTCATGGCGTTGTCGCTCGACGACACCAACGCCTACAAGTTGCTCACCGAGGGCAACACTACCGCCGTCTTCCAGCTTGAGTCGCGGGGCATGAAGGAGCTCTTGAAGAGCCTTAAGCCCAACACCTTCGAAGACGTTATCGCCATGCTCGCCCTGTATCGCCCGGGGCCGCTTGAATCCGGCATGGTAGTCGACTTCGTGAACCGCAAGCACGGGCGTGCCGAGGTCGATTACTTCCACCCTGATCTGGAACCGGTGCTCAAGAGCACCTATGGCGTGATCGTCTATCAAGAACAGGTCATGCTGATCTCGCAGATTATCGGCGGCTATACGCTGGGTGGCGCCGATCTGCTGCGTCGCGCCATGGGCAAGAAGAAGCCCGAAGAAATGGCCAAACACCGCGAGATTTTCGAGAAGGGCGCGGTCGAGAAGGGCTATGACGCCGATCTGGCGGTGAAGCTGTTCGACCTGATGGAGAAATTCGCCGGCTACGGGTTCAACAAGAGTCACTCGGCCGCCTACGCGCTCATTGCGTATCAGACCGCTTGGCTGAAGCACTATCATCCTGCCGAGTTTCTGGCCGCCACGCTGTCGTCCGATATGGACGACACCGACAAGGTTCAGATTTTCTGGAAAGACGCCGTGGCCAACGGCGTTGCGGTGCTGCCTCCCGATGTGAACGAATCGGCTTACCGCTTTGAGCCCGTCGAAGACGAATACACCGCACGCGGCGAGCCGCCCCGGTCGATTCGTTACGGCTTGGGCGCCGTCAAGGGCACCGGCCAGGGGGCGGTTGAAGAAATCATTCGTGTGCGCGAACAAGACGGCCCCTACGCGAGCTTGTTCGACTTCTGCAAACGGGTCGACCGCTCCACGGTGAATCGCCGCACCGTCGAAGCGCTGATACGCGCGGGCGCTTTCGACAGCCTTTCCGACAACCGCGCGGCGTTGCTTGCCACGGTGGGCCAGGCCATTGAAGCGGCCGAGCAAGCCGAGCGTAGCGCCAACCAGATTTCTCTCTTTGCCGATAATGCCGGCGAAATCGTCGAACTCGAGCTCGCACGGGTGCCGCCCTGGGAGCTGCAGACATGGTTGCGTGAAGAGAAGGCGGCGTTGGGCTTTTACTTCAGCGGTCACCTCTTTGATGCATGGCGCGACGAGGTACGCCGCTTCGCTCCCACACCGCTCGCGCGTCTGCAGCCATCGCGCAGTTTGCAATGGTTTGCCGGTGTGCTCACCGCCTTGCGGCCTCGCATGACTCGACGCGGCAAAATGCTCTATGCCTTGCTCGACGATGGTTCGGCGCAGATCGAAGTGGCCATCTTCAACGAACTCTACGAAGAGCATCGGCTGCGCCTCAAAGAAGACCAGCTCATCATCGTGCACGGCAAGGTCACTCATGACGATTTCTCGGGTGGGCTGCGGGTCACCGCCGACGTGCTGTACGACCTGCAGCTGGCGCGCGAATCACGGGCGCACAGCCTGCGCATCACCTTGAATGGTGATGCCGACGCGAACCGGCTGCGGCAATTGCTGAATCCGTACCGCGCCGACCCCGAGAACGGCATGCCCGGCGTTCCCGTGGAAATACAGCTGGAACGAGACGACTATCGATGCCTGGTGCGCCTGGGTGAA
>CAZPYF010000088.1:0-9331 GCA_964590015.1 uncultured Burkholderiaceae bacterium | reverse complement strand
TGCCCTTGACCATCTTGCCCGGAATCATCCAGTTGGCCAGATCGCCTTTCTCGGAAACCTGCATGGCACCGAGGATAGCCAGATTAATTTTGCCGCCTCGAATCATGGCGAAGGAGTCGGCCGAAGAGAAGATCGACGAACCCGGCAGGGTCGTGACGGTTTGTTTGCCCGCATTGATAAGGTCGGCGTCGACCTCTTCTTCGGTTGGGAAGGGGCCGATACCCAGCAGACCGTTTTCCGACTGCAGCCAGACTTCAATGCCGGCCGGCACATGGTTCGCCACCAGCGTGGGCATACCGATACCCAGGTTCACATAGAAACCGTCTTCCAATTCGCGCGCGGCGCGCGCAGCCATTTGATCGCGTGTCCAGGCCATGTTCAAGCTCCTTGTACGTTACGGATGGTGCGCTGCTCGATGCGCTTCTCGGGGGTTGTGTTCAGCACGATGCGGTGCACGTAGATGCCGGGCAGATGGATGCTGTCGGGGTCAAACGTGCCGGTGTCGACGACCTCTTCCACCTCGGCAATGGTGACCTTTCCGGCCATGGCGACGTTCGGGTTGAAGTTGCGTGCCGTGCGGCGGAACATCAGGTTGCCGGAGCGGTCGGCCTTCCAGGCCTTGACCAGCGAGACATCGGGCGTGAGCGAGCGCTCCATGACATAGGTCTCGCCATCGAATTCGCGCGTTTCCTTGCCGTCGGCCACCAAAGTGCCTACACCGGTCTTGGTGAAGAAAGCGGGAATGCCCGCCCCACCCGCACGCAGCTTCTCGGCCAGCGTGCCCTGCGGAGTGAATTCGAGCTCGAGTTCGCCCGCCAGAAACTGGCGTTCGAATTCCTTGTTCTCGCCGACATACGAAGCGATCATCTTGCTGATCTGCCGGGTCTCGAGCAACTGACCCAGACCGAACCCGTCAACCCCGGCGTTATTGCTGATGCAGGTGAGGTTCTTGACGCCCGTATCGCGCAAGGCGGCGATGAGTGCTTCGGGGATACCGCACAGGCCAAAACCGCCTACCGCGATCGACTGGCCGTCGGCCACTACGCCCTGAAGTGCTTCAGCGGCGCTTGCAAAGACTTTATCCATTAGACCCTTCCTTGTTCAAAACAGAGAATCGAAGCAAAGGCATGCGGCCATGGCAACGGGCCGGACATGCCGGAATGGTGATACTGCGGGAAGCGCTCATGCTACGGGAGCCCCGAGCGTGCGCGTGATGCCTTGAATTTCTTCGGGGGTCCAGGGTGCCGAACGCCCCGTTTCGGTGCTGATGCCCACAACAATATTACGGGCTCGGGCGCACGGCCCTTCAGAGTCGCCCAGAACGTGGATTTCTGCCTCATGCTCAAGGCTTGAGCGGCCCAGGCGTGTTAGGCGCATGACAATCTGCACCGTGGCCGGCCAAAGTATGGGCCGCAGGAAATCGCATGCGCTGTGTGCCAGGACAAAATCGCGGCCGGAACCGGGTGCCCCGACGCCGGCGATACTGAAGCAACGAACCCGCGCTTCTTCCATATAGCGGAAGAACACTGTGTTGTTGACGTGGTTGAGCGCATCGAGGTCGCCCCACCGCACCGGCATCTCGAAACGGTAACCATCCGTGGCTGATGTGGTGGATTCATTGGCATGCTGTTCCAAACCCGCAGTCTCCCTTATTGCTTCATTGTCACCAAAGTATAACGGTGAAGCCTGTTTCGTGGCAGCGCAACAAAATTGACAGCCTGCATTTACAATCGGGCTATTACAGATGGAATAAAGCTTGGACGTCGTGGCCCGCTCCACCGACTGAAGAGCTACAAGGAGAGACTCAAGCCATGGCTGAACGCGAATCAATGGACTATGACGTTGTGGTGGTGGGAGGGGGCCCCGGTGGGCTGTCGGCCGCCATCCGCCTGAAGCAGCTCGCTGCCGAGAACGACCACGACATCAGCGTCTGTGTGCTCGAGAAGGCTTCGGAAATCGGCGCGCACATTTTGTCGGGCGCGGTGATCGACCCGCGCGCGCTGACCGAGCTCATTCCAGACTGGAAAGAAAAAGGCGCGCCACTTGAAACCGCTGTGACCGAAGACCGGTTCCTGTTTCTAACCGAGACGGGTGAGCGTTCCACGCCGCAGTGGTTGCTGCCAGAGTGCTTTCATAATGAAGGCAACTATATTGTGCGCCTGGGCCATGTCGTGCGCTGGTTGGGCGAACAGGCGGAAGCTCTCGGTGTCGATATCTTCCCCGGCTTTGCGGCGAAAGAAATTCTGTACGACGAGAACGGCGCCGTGAAGGGCGTGGCCACCGGCGACATGGGCGTGGGCCGCGACGGCCAGCCCACTGCGGCGTTCCAGCCCGGCATGGAGCTGCATGCCCGCTACACGATGTTTGCAGAGGGGTCGCGCGGCCAACTTGGGCGCGAGCTGATCGACCGCTACAAGCTCGACACCGGCCGCGACCCGCAAAGCTACGCCATCGGCATCAAGGAAATGTGGGAAGTCGATCCTTCGCAATCGCGACCGGGTACCGTTATTCACACGTCGGGATGGCCGCTCGATTCTGACACCTACGGCGGCTCCTTCCTCTACCACCTGAACGACAATCTCGTGGTGGTGGGTCTGGTGGTGGGCCTCGATTACGCCAACCCCTGGCTATCGCCGTTCGAAGAGTTCCAGCGCTACAAGACCCACCCCTCGATCCGACCTATTTTCGAAGGCGGCAAGCGCATCGCTTATGGTGCGCGCTCGCTCACGGCGGGCGGCCTGCTCTCCATACCGAAACTGTGCTTCCCGGGCGGGGTGTTGGTGGGTTGCGAGGCCGGCATGCTAAACGCCTCTCGTATCAAGGGCAGCCATGCCGCCATCAAGTCGGGCTCGCTAGCGGCCGAAGCCGCGTTCGATGCCCTGAAGGCCGAGCGCAGCCGCGATGAACTGGTGGCGTACCCGCATGCATTTGAGTCGTCGTGGCTGCACGCCGAACTGAATAAGGCACGCAACTTCAAGCAGTGGTTCAAGAAGGGCCGTACCGTGGGCACGCTCATGACGGGCATTGAACAATGGCTGCTCAAGGGCCGCATGCCCTGGACTATTCATCGCAAGAAGCCCGATCACGCCTGTCTGCAGCCTGCAGCGGAATGCAAGCGTATCGAGTACCCGAAGCCCGATGGCCAGCTTACGTTCGACCGGTTGAGTTCGGTGTTTATTTCGAACACGAATCACGAGGAAGATCAGCCGGTTCACCTCACCCTGAAAGACGATTCGATTCCGGTAGCTGTGAACCTCGAAAAGTACGGCGGCCCAGAAGCCCGCTACTGCCCAGCCGGCGTCTACGAGTTCATTAAAGACGACGACGGCCAAGACCGGTTGCAGATCAACGCGCAGAACTGCGTGCACTGCAAGACCTGTGATATCAAAGACCCTACCCAGAATATTGTGTGGGTGGCGCCCCAGGGCGGCGAAGGGCCGGTGTACAACGGGCTATAGGTCAAGGCGCAACTCTCAGGCCGGCTGCTTACTCGACGCAGCGAAACGCAAACCGTGACTCGAAAGGGTCACGGTTTTTTTGCGGCAGGTCGTAATGAAGCGAGATTCACGACCACCAGGCCCAATATGATGCAGCCGATTCCGCTCAGCGTTGCCCAGTCGGGCTCTTCGCCCAGCAGCGCCCACGCCAGTACGACCGCGAGCACTGGCACGCCCAAGCTCGACATGCCGACCACCGCCACGCTGACCCGACGCACGATCGATAACCACAACCACCATCCTAACGCCGAGGCCAGTATGGCCATGTAGGCCAGACCCAGTACAAGCTCCACGCTCAACACCAGGGGCCGTTGAGGAATGAATACGGCCATGGGCAGGCACAGCAAGGTGCCCAACAGCATCTGCCACGTAATGAAATTGATCATTGCCGGCGGCCGTTCCTGGAACATCTTTTTGCTAACGACGACGCCCGCCCCCCAGCACAAACCGGCCGCCGCACCTGGAATCAGCGCGAGCACAGTGCCCATTCCCTTCCATGGGCCAATCACCAACACCAGACCGATCGCCGCCAGCAGGAACGACACCATATGCATACGCGTGGGCCGCTCATCAAGCACCAGCCACGCGATGGCCGCCGCCCAGAAGGGCATGGTGTAGGCCAGGAACACGACCTGGCCGGCTGCGCCGCCCATCGCCAAGCCCACCTGGCCCAGCAACTGAAAGCCGGCCGTCTGCAAGATGGCCACGGCGAACGATGGTCCCAGCGGTGGGATCTCGAAGCGCTGGCCGACCGAGAGCTGCAGGCCAAGCAGAATGAAAAAGGCAAGAAGGCAGCGCCAGAAAACGAGGTCGAACGGCCCGATCCAGGCGGTGAGGTATTTCATGACGATCCAGCTGAAGCCCCAGATCACGACGGCGAACGCCATCAACATCAAGGCAACGGGATCACTACGGGTGGCGCTCAAGTGGAATTTCCGACAGACAGTTGAAGATTGAACTCAAGGAAATGATGGTATCACCGCGACAAGGCGCTCGCAGAGAGCGCCTGAAACTCGCGGCGCAATCGTGATTGCCAGGGTGGCTGTGGCCGCGGAACGAATACGGCCGCCGATTACGCGGCGGCCGTATTCTTCAAACCAGCCTCAATACGATTGCGACATCTGATCGAGAATGGCCGGGTTCTCAAGCGTGGAAACGTCTTGGGTAATGGCTTGATCTTGCGCCACCATGCGCAGCAGGCGACGCATGATCTTGCCGGAACGCGTCTTGGGTAAGTTCTCGCCGAAGCGGATTTCGCGTGGCTTCGCGATGGGGCCGATTTCGCGCCCGACCCAATCACGCAGTTCGCGTGCGATCTGCCCGGCTTCCTCGCCTTCCGGCAAGGTGCGCTTGAGCACCACAAACGCCACGACCGCTTCACCCGTTGTCGCGTCGGGCCGGCCCACCACAGCGGCCTCGGCTACCAGTGAATGGGCCACAAGGGCCGACTCGACTTCCATGGTGCCCAAACGATGGCCCGACACATTCAAGACATCGTCGATACGCCCCATGATCCAGAAATACCCGTCGGTGTCGCGCTGTGCACCGTCGCCCGCCAGGTAATAGCCCTTGTACTCCGGCGGGAAGTAGCTCTTCTTGAAACGCTCGGGGTCACCCCAGATGGTACGAATCATGGCCGGCCACGGGCGCTTCACGACCAGAAAGCCGCCCTTGCCGGGCTCAACCTCACGCCCCGCCTCGTCGACAATCGCCGCGTCGACACCCGGTAACGGCAGCGTGCACGAGCCCGGTTTCAGCGGCGTGGCACCTGGCAGCGGCGTGATCATGTGCACGCCCGTTTCCGTCTGCCACCACGTGTCGAGCACGGGGCAACGCTCACGCCCGACATTCTTGTGGTACCACATCCAAGCTTCGGGGTTGATTGGTTCGCCCACGGAGCCGATGATGCGCAGGCTGGTGAGATCGTACTTCCGGGGGTGATGTTCCTCGTTTGATTCGGCCGCCTTGATCAGCGAACGGATGGCAGTCGGCGCGGTATAGAAGATGGTGCACTGGTGCCGCTGAATCATCTCCCAGAAGCGCGCGGGCGTGGGATACGTGGGCACGCCCTCGAACATGATCTGTGTGGCGCCGGCGGCCAATGGCCCATAGGCGATATAGGTGTGCCCGGTGACCCAGCCCACATCGGCGGTGCACCAGAAGACGTCGTCGTCTTTCAGGTCAAATGTCCACTGCATGGTTAGCAGCGCCTGCAAGAGGTACCCCGCCGAGGCATGTTGCACGCCCTTGGGTTTACCGGTGGAGCCCGAGGTGTACAGGATATACAGTGGGTGCTCGGCATTCACCGGCACGGGGTCGCACTGATCGCTTTGATCGGCCTCGACATCGTGCAGCCAGAGATCGCGGCCTTCCTTCCATTCGACTTGACCGCCCGTGCGCTGGTACACGATTACATGGCGCACGGCCGCGCTGTCGTCTTCCGACAAGGCTTCGTCGACCGCCTTCTTCAGCGGAATGCTGCGGCCGCCGCGCTTTTGCTCGTCAGCAGTAATGACCAGCGTGGCGCCGACGTCGATACAACGCTCATGCAAGCTGCGTGATGAGAACCCACCGAAGACAACCGAGTGCGTGATACCCAGGCGGGCGCAAGCCTGCATGGCCACCACGGCCTCGATCGACATGGGGAGGTAGATAATGGCGCGCTCGCCCGTCTTGTAGCCCAAGGACTTGATGGCGTTGGCCAACCGGCATACGCGGCCATGCAGTTCGCGATACGTGACCTGAGTGACCTGGCCGTCGTCGGCTTCGAAAATGATTGCCGTTTTGTCGGCTACCGGCGTGCCCAGGTGCCGATCGAGGCAGTTTGCAGAGACGTTAAGTTCGCCGTCGGAAAACCACCGGTAGAACGGCGCATCCGACTCATCAAGTACGGTGGTGAAGGGTTTGGCCCACACCAAGTGCTCGCGCGCCATGCGGCCCCAGAAGGCTTCTGGGTCGCGGTCGGCTTCGTCGTAAAGGGCGCGATAGGCGTCCATACCGGCGACATTGGCGTTCGCCGCTACGCGTTCGAACGGGCCTAACACCCGGTTCTCGACCAATATTGATTCGATCTCGCTAGACATTTTTTGCATCTCCTCTATAAAAGAACTGCCTGACCGACCTGCTGACGCGCCTGCATGCCGCGCGAGAAATTCACGCGGGCCAGGACAACCAGCCCCACAACGAAAAAGCTGCCGGTGAACAGCAGCGCGAGGCGGTGATTACCGCCACTCACCCACGTCACCACGCCGTAGAACAGCGGGCCCACCACCGCCGCCAGCTGTATTGCGAACGTCCATAACGAAAAAAACTCAGCAAGACGACCCGGCGGCGCGAAGGCGGCCACCATGGCCCGACCTGCGCTCTGGCTTGTACCCATGCATAAACCAGCCAATGTCGCCGCCAGCCAGAACACCCATGCTTCGACGGCCGCGTAGGCCACCAACACCATCAGTATCCACCCAAACAGCGTGAGCGCAAGCGCCGGCTTATGGCCAATACGGTCTTGCAGATGACCGAATGAGAACGCACCCACGGCCGCCGCGATGTTGACCGTAAACACGAGCATCATGGTTTGAGCCATCGTGAAGCCCATGGCCACCGAGGCGTACACCGCCGCCAGCGTAACCACGACTGCAATGCCCGCCTGATAGAAGGCGCCGCATACCAGCAGCCAACGGAAGTCGGGGAAATTGCGGCCCGTGTCATGCCATGCGTTCACCAGCCGCTGCCAAAGACCTTCGGCATCGCGATGGGTGGCCGGCGTGCGTTCTTTAAGAAACAGGAACGACGGAACCGCAGCCACAGCAAAGATGGCGGCTGTAAGGAGCATGACCCATGGAACGTAGGCTTCGGCGGGCAGCCCGCCGGCTTCCGCACGGCCCGCCACGATCAGCGACAGGCCTAACGCCAGCATACCGCCGAAGTAGCCAAAGCTCCATCCCCACCCCGACACCCGGCCGAGCGCATGCGGCCGCGCGATTTCAGGCAGAAAGGCGGCGATGAGCGATTCGCCCACGCAGTAGCAATAATTTGAGATGGCCAACGCCACGAGCCCTATGGCGATGTCGTTGGGCCCAGCAAGGGCCAGCATGGCGGTACCGACAACGCAACCGACGGTACTGATGAAAAGAAAACGGCGCCGTCGAGCCATGGCGTCGGCTCGGGCGCCGAGAGCCGGCATGGTGAGCATGACGACAAGATAAGACAGCGACAGGGCGCTGGTGAAGGCCAGCGTGGCCCAATCACGACCGGCAGCCACTACGCCGACGAAATAGGCACTGAACACCGTGGTGAGTACCACGGTGGTATAGCCGGAGTTGGCGAAGTCGTACATGGCCCAGGCCCAGAGTTCACGCTTGGTGACCCCGGGGTTCAGGGCGTCGCCGAGCCGGGGCGCAGACTGCGACCCGGCCGTTCTCATGCTTGCAAGGCAGAGATGCCTGCGCGCGCGATCTGAGCGTCTTCGTCGGATTTCACCCCCGACACGCCGACCGATCCCACTACGTGCCCGTCGTGCACGATGGGCACTCCGCCTTCCAGCATGCCTTCCAAGGGCACCGACAAGAACGCGTAGCGACCTTGATTGATGACGTCTTCATAGCCCTTCGATTCGCGGCGGCCCAGGGCGGCAGTACGAGCCTTCGCGGGCGCGATGTGCGCGGAAAGGGGTGCTGCGCCGTCGAGCCGGGTGAGCCCCAGCAGGTGACCGCCGTCGTCGGCCACGGCAATGGTGACGGGCCATTTATTCTCTTCGGCGTGGCGACGCGCGGCGTCGAGAATGGTCTGGACATCATTAACCGACAGCACGGGTTTGGTGTTCATAACTCTACCTGTAGTGATACGTAAACGCTCTAGGCGGAAAGCGCCGCAAGCGACCTTTACCCATGGTAACGGCGATTGCGACAGACAAAGCACTTTACCGCTACTTGGGGGGTGGGGTAAACTTCGCAGCTGATTCGACGGCATAGCCGCCAGAAGCGGCCGCGAACCCGCATACATATTCACCCGTTTCCGGGTTTTATCTTGGTATCCGATGTCCTCTCAACCGCCACATAACAGGAATTCCTGGTTCCGCAGCGCGTCTTTGCTGCGTCATTTCCGGTTACTGTCGGTAGCATCGTGCGTAATTCTCGCCGGTTGCGCCACCCAGAACGAAAGCTATTCGCTAGCCGACCCCGAGTCTTCCCTGCTCATCGGCGATCGCAGCCATCGCGATCAGTATCTGGCCAATGTGCAGTCTGATCCGCTCGGCGCCTATCTGTCTGCGCACGACAAGGTCAGCCGCCCGCACACCCAGCCTCGCGCTCTGGCCTCTACGGCGCTGAACTATCTCGGCATCAAATATCGTTTCGGGGGCGACACGCCCAGCAGCGGCTTCGACTGCAGCGGTCTGGTCAGGTACGCGGCCGAGAAATCGCTGGGTCTGAAGCTGCCCCGCCGTTCGGCGGAAATGGCGCGTCTGGGCGAATCCATCAAACGCAACGAACTTGAACGCGGCGACCTCGTGTTTTTCAATACACGGGGCCAGCGTTTCTCGCACGTGGGCATTTATCTGGGTGAAGGCAAGTTCGTGCACGCGCCCAGCTCCGGCTCCAAGGTACGGGTCGAGAGCATGAACATCGCGTATTGGCAGAAGCGCTATAACGGCGCCCGCCGGCTGGCAGCAGACGGCACCGCGCGTGTGGCCGGAAAGGCTAAGAGCGCCACACAGAAGGTGGCCTCGAAGTAAGCCGCGCGGCGCATTACGCGCGGCAAGCGGCTTACGGGCTTACGGTTAACGGGCTTACGGTTAACGGGCTTACGGTTAACGGGCTTACGGTTAACGGGCTTAC
>CAZPYF010000087.1:6484-9333 GCA_964590015.1 uncultured Burkholderiaceae bacterium | reverse complement strand
TCGAAGAAATGGCCTATGTGGCCTCTGAAATGCAGCGCGACGAGTATTTCCGCGAAAGCAAGATGCCGTTGCTGATCGGCGGGGCCACCACCAGCAAGGTACATACGGCGGTGAAGATCGCTCCGCAGTACGAAGGCCCGGTGATCTATGTGCCCGACGCGAGCCGCTCGGTGGGCGTGGCCACGTCGCTGATGTCAGACCAGGCCGATGCCTACCTTGAAAAGCTGGCCAGCGATTACAACGTGGTGCGCGAGCGCCATGCCAACCGCAGGCAGACGCCGCTGGTGCCGCTCGAACAGGCCCGCGAGCGCCGCCCCGCCATCGACTGGGCCGGCTATGTGCCGCCTAAGCCCAAGTACCTGGGCCGCCGCGAGTTCAAGAATTACGACCTGGCGGAAGTTGCCCAGTACATCGACTGGACACCGTTCTTTCAGACTTGGAGCCTCTTCGGCCAATATCCCGCTGTGCTCGACGACAAGGTGGTCGGCGAACAGGCGCGCAAACTCTTTGCCGATGCGCAGGTCATGCTGAAGAAGATCATCGACGGGCGCTGGCTTACCGCGAGCGGCGTGGTCGCCTTCTACCCGGCCAATACCGTCAACCACGAGGATATCGAAATCTACACCGACGAGACGCGTTCTGAAGTGCTCTTCACGTGGCGCAATCTGCGCCAGCAGCAAGAGAAGCGGGAAGGCGTCGACTACAAGTCACTGGCCGATTACATCGCGCCCAAAGAAACGGGCATCGCCGACTATATCGGCATGTTTGCCGTCACGGGCGGCCTGGGTATTGAGCCGCACGAAAAGCGCTTCCTCGACGAAGGCGACGATTATTCCTCGATCATGTTGAAGGCCCTGGGCGACCGCTTCGCAGAAGGCTTTGCCGAGTGTCTGCACGCGCGGGTCCGCCGCGACCTCTGGGGCTATGTGGCAGACGAGGCGCTCGATAACGAGGCGCTGATTGCCGAGAAATACCAGGGCATTCGGCCGGCACCCGGTTACCCCGCCTGCCCCGAGCACATCGTGAAGGAAGACATGTTCCGTGTCATGAAGCCGGAAGAGGTGGGCATGAAGCTCACCGACAGCTTCGCCATGTATCCGGCTTCGAGTGTCTCGGGCTTCTACCTGAGCCACCCGCAGTCGCAGTATTTCAACGTGGGGAACATCGACGCGGATCAGCTCGCCGACTACATTCGCCGCAGCGGCCGTAGCGAGGAAGAGGTGCGCCGCTCGCTGGCGAGCGTGCTGCGCTAAGGGCGTTGCCATGACAGGCGGCACGCCCCCTCGCCACCCCGAGTCGGGGCTGCCCGGGTCGGGGGAACCCGAAGCCGACGCGATCCGCCGCAAGGCTCTGGGGGATTTTCTGCGTAGCGCACGCGCGCGGGTGCAGCCCGAAACGGTAGGGTTGCCTTCGGGCCAGCGGCGACGCACTCCAGGCCTGCGCCGAGAAGAGGTCGCGCAACTTTGCGATATCAGCACCACCTGGTACACCTGGATCGAGCAGGGCCGCTCCGTCACCGTGTCGCCGGCGGTTCTGGCACGGCTGGCCACCGTGCTGCGGCTACAGCGCGCCGAGCGCCATTACCTATTTGAGCTGGCTGAATGTACTGACCCCGAGCATGATCGTGGTACGGGCGACGCGCTGCCGCCGGTTCTGGCCGACTGCGTGCACAGCATCACCGCTTCGGCCTATATCCTTGACCGCTGCTGGAACGTGATGTCGTGGAACCAGCCCTTCCTCAAGTTGTTTGACGGTTGGCCCGAGCGTGATGCGCGCCCGAACCTGTTGCGCTATATCTTTCTTGACCCGGCCGCCCGCTCGCTGGTGGTCGACTGGGAAGAGCGCGCCAGCCGCGTGGTGGCGGAGTTTCGCGCCGACGCGGGCCCGCATACGGCCGAAGCCGACGTACGCGATGTCATTCAGAACTTGCTGCGCGAGAGCCCGGTATTTGCACACTGGTGGACGCGCCATACGGTGGTCGACCGGCAGGGCGGGCTGCGCGATTTTCAGCATCCTCGCGAGGGGCGTCTCACGTACCAGCAGATTACCTTTCGGCTGGCCACACGCCCCGATTGCAAGCTGGTGATGTTATTGCCGGCGGCCGATGCGGCCGAGGCGACCGGTACGTAAGGCTGGCCGTCCGCTCAGTGCCGCTTCAGCTGCGCGCCCGCATCGGCCGGCAGTCGCCGGAACGACAAGGCCGACATGGCAGTGATGCCGCCGATCACCACAAAGCCCCAAATCACGTCAACAAGCGCAATGTCGCTACCGCCGCGCCAGGTCATGCTCAGGTTCATGGTGACCGCGGCTGTGGCTACCCCCAGGCTGATGCCCAACTGCTGCGCCATGGCTGAGAAGCTGCTGGCGCGACTCATGGCTTGTGCATCAAGGTCGGCGAAGGTCAGCGTATTCACCGCCGTAAACTGTAGCGAACGAAAGAAGCCGCCCGCCACTAGAATCGCCATCATCAGCCAGATGGGCGTGTCGGCGCGGAACAGCGCGCACAGGCCCACAAAGGCCCCCGCAATCACCGCGTTCACGATCAGCACCCGCCTGAAGCCGAAACGCTGAATGATGGGTGCGGCCACCAGCTTCATCAGTAACGCGCCGGCGGCACCGGTGAAGGTAATGAGCCCGGCGGCCAGCGCCGACAGGCCGAAGCCCACCTGCAGCATGATCGCCAGCAGAAAGGGTGTGGCGCCGATGGCGAACCGGCACAGGTTGCCACCCAATATGGAGATGGCGAATGAGGGGATGCGCAGCAGCGAGAGGTCGATAATCGGATGCGCCGCCCGCTTCGCATGCCACACATAGAGCAGGCCGCACAGCAGCCCCAGGCCAATGAGCCC
>CAZPYF010000087.1:0-6384 GCA_964590015.1 uncultured Burkholderiaceae bacterium | reverse complement strand
AGAAACGCCATGGCCTTCAGCAGCTCATCTTTAGGCACCATGCGCAGCAGAATAATGCGCCCCACCGGTACCATCATCGCACCCGCCAGCCCCTGCACCCAGCGGCCGGCCACCAGTTGCGGCAGCGTCTGCGCCAGTGCGCAGCCCACCGAACTAAGTGTGAAGAGGGTAATGGCCGCCATGAAGACTCGGCGCGAGCCAAATCGGTCGGCCGCCCAGCCGCTCACCGGTACGAACACGGCCACCGCAAGCAAGTAGCTAGTGATGATGACGTTGGTGTCGACAACACTGGTGCCCAATGACTCGGCCATCACGGGCAGCGCGGTGGCCACCACGGTGGCATCGAGCATCTGCATGAACAGCGCACAGCCTACGATGAACGGAATCATGCGTATGGCGCGGCGCTCTCGGTCGGACAAGGTTGGGGCGGGCTGCGGGGGTGGCGATTCAGTTGCAGGGTGTGTCATGCAAGGGGGCGAGTGAAGTAAACTCGGGGTATCTCCTTCAACCGAGCATACGTTCGCATTATGGCAAAGAATTACGAGTCCGACGTCACCAAGCTGATCCAGCAGCTGAAAGACCAGCAGCCCGACACCGAGATGCGTCAACGCGAAGGTCGTGCCCGTCTGTGGGACAAGCACATCGACCTGGAACTGCAGGAAGGCTTCAAGCAGGTTAGCGTGCCGATGCCGCCTTACGTGTATTACCCGAAAGACTGACGCGGGCGGCATGTCCCCCCATACCTCGGCCGACGGCAAGTTTGATGCCCTGGTCGCGCCTTCTACAGACAGCACGCCCGATACGGTCGATTCCGTGGCGCTTGCACGTCTGTACGGTGAGCCGCTCTTCAGCTTGCCGCAAGACCTATACATTCCGCCCGATGCGCTCGAAGTCTTCCTCGAAGCGTTCGAGGGGCCGCTCGATCTGCTGCTGTACCTGATACGCAAGCAGAATTTCAACGTGCTCGACATCCCCATGGCCGATGTTACGCGGCAGTATCTGTCGTACGTTGAGCAGATCCGCCGGCACAACCTTGAACTGGCCGGCGAATACCTGCTCATGGCCGCGCTGCTGCTGGAAATCAAATCGCGCATGCTGTTGCCGGTACGCAAGTCCGACACGGGCGAAGAGGTCGATGACCCGCGCGCCGAGCTTGTGCGCCGCCTGCTCGAATACGAGAAGATGAAGCTGGCCGCCCGCAAACTCGATCAGCTTCCACAGCTGGGGCGCGATTTCGTGCGCAGCCGGGCGCTCACCAATATTCAGGTCGAGGAATTGTTGCCCGAGGTGCGCCCTGAAGATCTGCGCGATGCGTGGCGCGAGATCATGCGTCGCGCGCGCCTCAATGCGCATCACCACATCACGCGTGAGCAGCTGTCGGTTCGTGAACACATGACCTTGATTCTGCGCCGCCTTTCCGATGTGCGCTTCATGGAGTTCTCTGAACTGTTCCTCGAACGCGTGGGCAAGGGCGATACAGCGGCCGTCATTGTGGTGCATTTCCTGGCAATGCTGGAACTGGCCCGTGAATCCCTGCTCGATATCACCCAGGCGGAACCCTATGCGCCCATCTATGTGCGCCTCTCGTATCTGCGCGCTGCGGCCTGATGCCGGCGGCGCCCGACCCCATTGAACGGAGAGTTTCTTGAAAGTCGTTCACACCATTGAAGAGCTGCGCGATCAATTGCGTGGCCAACTGAACGTATCGTTCGTGCCCACCATGGGCAACCTGCACGAAGGGCATCTTGCGCTGATGAAGCTGGCGCGCCAGCATGGCGACCCGGTGGTGGCCAGCATCTTTGTGAACCGCCTGCAGTTTGGCCCCAACGAAGATTTCGACCGCTATCCACGCACCTTGGCCTCAGACATCGAGAAGCTCGAACGCGACCGCAATGTGTACGTGCTGTTTGCGCCCGACGAACGCGAGATGTACCCCGAGCCGCAGAGCTACCGCATTCAAGGCCCTCCCGCGCTGGGCGATATTCTGGAAGGCGAATTCCGACCCGGTTTCTTCAACGGCGTGAGCACGGTGGTCATGAAGCTGTTTGCCTGTGTGCAGCCGCGGGTGGCCGTATTTGGGAAGAAAGACTATCAGCAGCTGATGGTCGTACGCGCCATGTGCCGTCAGTTCCGTTTGCCGGTGAACGTGCTGGCGCACGAAACGGTGCGCGATTCCAATGGCCTGGCGCTGTCATCGCGCAACGTCTACCTTTCGCCGGAAGAGCGCCGTGAGGCGCCGAGGCTGTATCAGCAGCTCACAACAGTGGCGCAGGCCGTTCGCGACGGCCAGACTGATGTCAGTGCCATTGAGAACGCGGCCGTAGCCGAGCTGGAAGAGAACGGCTGGCTGGTCGACTACTTCAGTGTGCGGCGCCAACGCGACCTTTCACCGCCGTCGCAAGAAGAGATTCGCGACGGCGAGCCGCTGGTGGTGCTGGCCGCCGCCAAGCTTGGGGCTACACGGCTCATCGACAATCTCGAGATCACGCTCTGAAGGGGTGTGACACCTTCATCCATCGCGGGAAACGAGTGCAGACGTGGTAGGGGTGCCATGCCAGAATGGGCGCCCATACCCAGTCAGGAGAAGGTCATGCACGACTTCATGCGGTCGGCTTTCGACGAACACCGCGTTTCCGTGCTCACGCCACGCGAGCGTGATGTCATGGCTTATGTGGCGGTTGGCAAGCCCAACAAGATCATTGCAGCAGAGCTTGGGGTGTCGCAGCGCACCGTAGAAGCTCATCGGGCCCGCATCTTTCAGAAAATGAAGGTGCGCAATGCCGTCGAGCTGGCGCATCGCCTGCTCGACCCGGGCGGCGGTTGCCGGCCCTCATAAGCGCAGCGCATGCCGCCGTGCTCGCCACAGCAGGCTGCTGCGCTTCCTTCAGCAGGCTAAAGCCGGCCGCGCTTTCAGTTCATCGATGGGGTCGAGATCGGGCTGGCGAGTCAACCGGTGTTCCAGCATGGGTTGCACGCCGTTAATGGCCTGTACGCGCAGCACATTGGTGTTCACGAACGTGAGGTCGGCTTTGGTCGTACCTTCATTCACGTGGCTCAGGGCGATGCGCAGAGGTTCGTCGCCAATGATGTTCCAGCAACCCTGATCAACCAAGGTGTGCCGGGCCTCATTACCCACCAGCAGCGTGGTACGCGAGCGCCACTCGCCGCTGGGAGCCAGGGTGACCACAAAGCGCGACGCCTCGCAGGCCTGCCCCGACGGGCACGGTACCGTACCTAAAAAACTGCGTGCCTCGGCTAACGGCCGGGGCATCGCTTGTACGGCTGCAGAGTCAGCCGTTTGCCCGGCTTCTGCCTGGGTCGCCTGCGCTTCGGCCGAGCCAGTGGAACCGAACCCGAGCCGAATTTGTGGCGATGCCTGAGAGCCGCGGCCTAACGCCTGGTGCTGGGCATCAAGATGAGAGTTTTCGCGCGATGAGTCGTAGTTCAGGGCGCTTTCCTGCGGCGAGGCGCAGCCGGCGGCAAGCGCGACCAGCGCCAGTGCAGCCACTAGCGAACCAGAACGTAGGGGGGTGGGAATATGTGCGGGCATGAGGGTTTCCATCGAAGGCGCTTAAGAGCTTCCTTCGTTCATTCTACGCATTTCCCGGCGGCTTGGGGCGGCCTTGTTGAATGAGATCGAGGCATGGGCGGGCCTGGCACTCCCGGCTGCGGCGGTGGGTGGTGTCGTGTGTTCGGCCCTGGCGTCGGGCTATGTGCGGCGCATCGAGGCCGACGAGCCGGTCGACCCTGAAACCCTGTGGGCGGCCTGGTTTGACTTGGTGAAGCACCCGCGGGCGTCGTGGCGCCCGACCGGCCAGGCCGTGTTGTGCGTGGTGCTGCTTCTGGTAGCCAGCCTGCCGTTTGTGCTGCACCCATCGGTGCTCGCCTTCGCCCGCACGGTGTGCTGTGCGGTACTGCTGCTGCTGGCCCTGATCGACGCCCGCTGCGGCCTGCTTCCCGATGCCTTGACACTGCCTTTGCTCTGGGCGGGCTTACTGCTGGCCTGGGCAGGGTACGGGCCTGGCTTGCACGAGGCGGTGTCGGCAGCGGCCCTCGGGTATCTATTCCTGTGGGCGCTGAATGCCGCGTTCATGGTGCTGCGCGGTCGCTCCGGGCTGGGCGGCGGCGACATGAAGCTCGTAGCGGCATTGGGCGCCTGGCTAGGCTGGGCGCCGCTACCTGCGGTGCTGCTGGCCGCCTGTGTGGCCGGTATAGCCTTCTCCTTGGTGGCGGCCGGTCGCCAGGCCTTGGGGCACGCTCTCGCGTTCGGTCCTTTCCTTTCGTTTGCCGGAGCGGTTGGGTTGTCGGCCATGCCTGTTGTACAGTTTCTTTTTTGACAGAAACGGGGTCGTATGTACAAGGTCGGGCTGACAGGCGGCATCGGGTCGGGCAAGAGCAAGGTGGCAGACCTGCTCGCGTCATGGGGCGCAGCGGTGATCGATACCGATGTCATTGCGCATGACCTCACGGCGCCCGGCGGCGCGGCCATCGAACCCATACGTCGCGCCTTCGGGCCTGACGTCATTGCCGACAACGGTGCACTTGATCGCGCGGTGATGCGCGAGCTGGTCTTCCAGAGCCCCGAGGCACGGCGGCGGCTGGAAGCGATTCTGCATCCCATGATCCGTAATGAAACGGAAGCCCGCGCCCGCGTGGCCAAAGGCTGCTATGTGGTCTTTGTTGTGCCGCTCTTGGTGGAGTCGGGGCGGTGGGTGGATGTGTTGGATCGGGTCTGCGTTGTCGACTGCGATCCCGAGACCCAGATCGCTCGTGTACAGGCGCGAAGCGGGCTGACGCGCGAAGCTATTACGCGTATTATGTCGGCACAGGCCTCACGAGAGGAACGTAACGCCGCCGCGCACGATCTCGTGAACAACGGCGGGGGCACCTCGCTAGACGATCTCGAACACCGTGTCCGGGCGCTACACGATAGCTGGTGTCGATCCTTCTAAAGGTTGCAGGTCGCGTGATTCTTTACGAATATCCTTGTAATGAACGTATTCGCTCCCTCTTGCGGGTAGAACATCTGTTCGACCGGCTGTTCTTCTTCTTGAAGGGCGAAGACGTACGACATCATCAAGTTTCCATGGCTACGCTATTCGAGCTGCTCGATATCTCCGAGCGCACCGATTTGCGTGGCGCCATTGTTCAAGATCTCGAACGGCAGCGCGGCGCGCTTAGCGCACTGCGCCAGCATCCGGGTGTCGATGAGTCACGGCTGTCGGCCATGCTCGAAGAAATTCAGGCGGTCAGCAGCGAGCTCGGTGCCCAGGGCAGGGTGGGGCAAAACCTGCGCGATAACGAGTGGCTGGCCAGCTTGCGCGGCCGGCTCGCGGTGCCGGGCGGGTCGTCGGCCGTCGACATGCCGTCGTTTTACTCGTGGCAGCTGCGTTCATATGAAGAGCGCAGCCGCAACCTTGAAGAATGGACAGCGCCGTTCATGCCGCTGTATCGCGGCATGGCGCTGATTCTGCGCATGCTGCGTGATTCCGGCGACGTGCGCGACATGAACGCCCGCGACGGCGCCTACCAGGAAATGCTTAGCGGCAAAATCTATCAGATGCTGCGCGTCTGGGTCGAAGGGTCGCGCCGCGTCTTCCCGGAAATGAGCGCCAACAAGTATGTGATCTGGGTTCGCTTCGCGACGCAGGGGCCCGACCTCAAGCCTCATCCCGTGGGCACCGACGTTCCATTTCGCCTGGCCTGCTGCCACGTTTAATCGCAGTCTGGTGGCGCGGCGCGCTTGCGCGTCGGCCCAGAATGCTGTTGCGTTCCGTTTCATACCCCGGTTCATTCCTGCGGCCTCACCCGTTGTTGCGCGACAATAGCGGCTTGTCGTCGTGAGCCGAGGTCAGTGCATGTCGTTACAGGATTCCGAACGCGCCGGGCGCCCTCGTGGGCGCGGGTTACTCATGCTGGTTGTCGCCTGTCTGGTCGCGGCGGCCGCGTATTGGTATTTCGTGGCGCGCGAAGCTCCGACACCAGGGTCCGGTGCACCTACCGCGGCAGGCGGAATGTTTGGCATGGCCGGCATGCGCGCCATGTCGGTACCCGTTCGGCTGGCCACGGCGCGAGACGAGACTTTGCGCCATACCTTGCGAGCGATCGGCACGGTGACCGCCTTCAATACAGTAGTGGTGCGCAGCCGCGTAGGGGGCGAGCTCCTTCAGCTGTACTTCAAGGAAGGCGAGCGCGTCGAGGCCGGCGATCTGCTGGCTCAGATCGACCCACGCGAATACCAGGCGGCGCTCGACCAGGCGCTGGGTCAGCAACAACAGAATGCCGCTCAGCTGCAGAGCGCCCGGCAAGATCTTGAGCGCTACCGTCTCCTGTTTCGTCAGAACTCCATTGCCCGGCAGCAGGTTGAGCAGCAGGAGTCGCTGG